>JACDHN010000130.1 GCA_013821025.1 Acidimicrobiia bacterium
GGCCAATACTACGTGACACGGCGGGCGGTCTCTACGAGGTTGATCTCGTAGAGCACCTCGTCGAGGGCATCGGCGGCGCTGATCGCCGAGAACTGCTGGGGGTGCTCTGGCGTGCAGCAACTCGGCACCGGTGACAGCACGGTCCACGGACGCGGATGGCAGAACTGCACGACGCTGTAGCGCTCACCCTCGTATCCGGCGGCTGCGACCACCCGATGCCAGCCGACGGGGATCACACCGTTGGTCAGGCGCTCCAACATGATCCCGGTGTTGATGATGACCTGTCCCTCTGGCGCCACGGCGTCAACCCAGCCGTCGTCGACCTTGACCTGCAGACCGGGCGCCGTGGACCGGGGAAGGGCAGTGATCAGGTTGATGTCTCCGTGCTGAGCCGCCCATTCGTGGCCCTCGGTCGGCAACTCCCCCATGCTCGGGTAGCGGATAGCCCTGGTGAGCGTTGGTCCGTCCTTCACCATGTCGTCGAAGAACGACTCGTGACAACCGATCCCCTCGGCGATCACGCGCAAGAAGCGCCGCTGCAGGTCGGCGATCGAGTCGTGGAACTGGTACAGCACCTTTGTGATGCCCGGCACCACCTCTTCTGGCATCACCTGGTCGGGATAGGCGCCGGGGAACCTGCGCTTGAGTGGGTGACCTGGCTCGATCGGCGATGCCCAGTTGAGCATCTCCTTCCAGTCGGGCTTGTCGCTCGAGGCAGCGGTCTCGACGAGCAGGCCCGTGTAGCCGGTCTGGCCGTTGGAGCCGGGCGCGGCGAACTTGACCTTCAGGTCGGCGTCGAGGTTGAAGAACTCGACGAGCATGCCGTACGCCGTGTCGATCAGGTCTTCTGGTACGTCGTGGCGGGTGTACACGAACCCGGTCGTCAAACTGTGCCTGACACCATCGACGACAGCGCGCCGCTGGTCGGCGTCGCCACGCTCGAACGCCAACAGATCGACATCAAGGATCTCGTTCATCTTTCCAACCTACCGAACGCCTCTGAGAGACTCCGTCGGATGCCGAAGACGGATTGGAACCCGATCCTGCGCGCCGAGTTCGACAAGCCGTACTGGGAGCCGCTGCAGCGGTTCGTCGCCGAGGAACGGACCCGGCACGTCGTGTACCCGCCGACCGATGAGGTGTTCGCCGCCCTCCATCTCACTCCGTATGCGGACATCCGGGTGCTGATCCTGGGCCAGGACCCGTACCACGGACCCCGCCAGGCCCACGGGCTGTGCTTTTCGGTGCGTCGAGGGGTGCGCCAACCGCCGTCGCTGGTGAACATCTACGCCGAGCTGCATGCCGACCTCGGCATCGAGCCTGCAGATCACGGCAATCTCGACGCCTGGGCCCGACAGGGAGTGCTGCTGCTCAACACCACGCTCACGGTGCGCGCTGGCCAGGCCGGTTCCCACCACGGCAAGGGGTGGGAGGACTTCACCGATCGGGTGATCGCCGCCGTCAACGACAAGGCCGACCGCGTCGTGTTCCTCCTGTGGGGTTCGAAGGCCCGTGCCAAGGTCGCCCTCGTCGATCGCTCCCGGCACGTGATCATCGAGTCCGCCCACCCCTCTCCGTTGTCGGCTCACAACGGGTTCCTCGGCTCCCGTCCCTTCGGCCGGACGAATGCAGCGCTGGTCGAGGCCGGGCGCGAACCCATCGACTGGAGGTTGTCGTGACTCGCCCCGGAGCGAACGGCGTCACGTCTAACGTGCGAGAATGGCCGAGACGCGGCGGATCTTGCTCGACGGGTATCCAGCGGAGATGGTGCGCGACGGTGACGAGCTGGTGGCCGGCGACGGTCGCCGAGTGATGATCGACGCGGCCAGGCACCTGCCACCCGTAGAGCCGACGAAGATCGTGTGCGTTCACCTGAACTACAAGAGCCGGGTCGCCGAGTTCATGACGAAGCTCCCCCCGGCACCCACGTACTTCCACAAACCGATCACGGCGCTCAACTCCCACGACGCCGACGTGGTGCGGCCCGAGGGGTGCAGATGGCTGAACTACGAAGGTGAGATCGCCATCGTGATCGGACGCACGTGCCGCAACATCGCTCCTGGCGACGCCGGCGCCTACATCGCCGGCTACTCCGTGGCCAACGACTACGGGTTGCACGACTTCCGAGACACCGACGCCGGCTCGATGTTGCGTGTCAAGGGGTCCGACACGCTGTGCCCCATCGGCCCGGGCCTCGTGACCGACTGGGACTTCCACGGCAAGCGCATCCGCACGCTCGTCAATGGTGACGTCCGCCAGGACGGCAGCACCGACGAAATGGAGTGGGACATGCACTACCTGGTAGCCGACATCGCCCGCACCATCACTCTCGTGCCAGGCGACGTGCTGCTGTCGGGCACGCCGGCGAACTCCCGACCGGTCGAGCCTGGCGACATCGTGACGGTGGAGGTCGAGGGACTCGGCGCGCTCTCTAACCGCATCGTCGCCGGCCCGACGCCCATCCGCACAGATGTCGGCGCCCAACCAACCGAGTCCGAAGAGGTTCGCTCCACCGCCCTCGGCGGCGACTGGGAGCACCGCGGCGAGCGGGCCCCGGAAGGACCAGGCGGGAAGCATTACAAGCATGATGCGGCCGGCGAAGCGCCTGGAGGCGCCGCCGTGCCGGACCGGGGCTCCAGCTCTGAACGACGCGATCCATCGCGTGAGGAGCGATGAACTCGGCGACTCCGCGGGTGATCGTGGAGGGCGTGGCGGTCAGTCCCGACCACTTGATCGGCGGCGCGCGAGTCTCGTCGGCCACCACGTTCGAGGACCGCTCGCCACTCGACTGGTCGTGGAAGCTCGCCGACGTGGCCCGCGGCGACGCCGGCACCGCAGATGCCGCCGTCACGGCGGCCGACGACGCCTTCCCGGGCTGGGCCGACCTCGCGCCGTCCGGTCGCGCCGAGCACCTGCACAGGCTCGCCGACCTGATCGACGCTCACAACGACGAGATCGCCATCGTCGAGACCGTCGACATGGGCATGCTCCTCGAGTCGATGCGCCAGCGACTCGTGGCCCGCGGCGCCATCAACTTCCGCACGTACGCCGACCTGGCAGCGACGTACGAGGAGCGCCATTGGACGTCCAAGGGCACGACCAACACGGTTCAGCGGATGCCTGCCGGTCCGGCCGTGATCGTCACACCTTGGAACGCCCCGTTCATGCTCTCGACTTGGAAGGTGGCCCCGGCCCTCGCCGCCGGCAACACCGTCGTCCTCAAGCCCGCCGAGTGGTCGCCGTTGTCGTGCTCGCTGCTCGCCGATCTCACCGTGGAGGCTGGCTTCCCGCCCGGCGTTTTCAACCTCGTGCAGGGCATCGGTGAGGAGGTCGGACCACCGCTCGTCGGCGATCCTCGCGTGAAGCGCATCAGCTTCACGGGCTCACCGGAGACGGCCCGACACATCGGGCGGTCGGCTGCCGAGAACATCGTTCCGTTCACGGCCGAGCTCGGCGGCAAGGGCCCGTTGATCGTGTTCGCCGACGCCGATCTCGACGCCGCCGCCCGGAAGGCCGCCGGCCAGTACGACGACTCGGGCCAGGTGTGCCTGGCCGGTACGCGCATCCTCGTCCAGTCGTCCGTTCACGATGAGTTCGTGAAGACGTTCCACCAGCACATCGACGCCCACGTGCTAGGCGACAGCCGAGACCCAGCAACCACCATCGCCCCCATGATCCACCCTGACCACGTCGCCCGCGTCGAAGGGTTCATCGAGCGGGCGCTGGCGAACGGCGACACCATCGTGCGTGGGGGCCATCGCATCGACGACACATTGCACATCGAGCCGACGTTGATCGAACCGGCGTCCAACGACAGCGAAGTCGTTCAGCACGAGGTGTTCGGACCCGTGCTCACGCTTCAGAGGTTCGCCGACGAGGACGAGGCGGTTGAGTTGGCCAACTCAACCGCCTACGGCCTGTCGGCCATCGTCTACACGTCGTCACAGGAACGCGCCCAGCGCGTCGGCCGCGCCCTGCGGACCGGCATCGTGTGGGTCAACACGTTCTTGGTGCGCGATTTGACGGCACCGTTCGGCGGCGTCGGGATCTCTGGCATCGGTCGCGAAGGCGGCGACTACGCCCTCGACTTCCACAGCGACCTCAAGACCCTCCAGATCCTCGAGGGCTCGACGTCGTAGCCGGCACTGTTCTGGGCGTCGATCTTTCCAGGGGCCGCGAAGATTGGCACCCAGAACCCGTCGCGGAACGAATCACGCCCAGACCGGTCGTGGGTCGGGTCAGATGTCGAACCACATGTGGATCTGGCCGGTACCGATCGAGTTCTCGTAGTCGCTATAGGGGATGCCCGGCGCACGGCAGTCCCGACCACCGACGGCAGCCACCATCATCAGGTAGTGGCCGAACATGGCCTCTGGCTTGTACCGCAGATACTCGGGCATGGTGTCGATCACCCGGGCATGGTCGCCGGACCGGAACCAGTCGATGCGTCGGTGATCGGCGTCGCGGGCCTCGGCGGTACGGATGTGCGCCGGGTTGCTGGCTTCATGGGCTCGGAGCTCCTTCAGCTTCCAGAACGTGTGGCTCATCGCCCCACTTGCCAGCAGCACGACTCGACGATCGCCGGCGGCGATCGCCTGGCCGATGGCGGCACCGGCGAGCAGAAAGTCATCGGGCTCGCCGGTCTGGGGAATGCTCACGCTGACCCAACGCTCGTCGCCTTGGAGGAACGGCAGCAGGTTCACCGTTGGGTAGTGGATCGGCAGGTACGGATCGTCGATCGCCGTCATCCACGAACCGGCGGCGGTCACCTCGTCGGCCATCGCCATGGCCAGCTCGGGATCGCCGGGGAAGTCGTACGGCATCTGGCACATCCCGCGTGGCAGTTCGTCAGACGTATACCTCCCCGACCGTCGCTCGTGCGCCGACACCACGAACTCCACCGTCGTGGCCCAGTGGGCGTCGAATACGACGAACGTGTCGGCGGCCAACGGATCGAGGCGTTCAGCCTTCATCTGGTGCAAGCCGGGTACCAACGAGATCTCCTCGCCCTGGTTCAACTCCTTGCGCGTGGCCTCTGGGAGCACCATCGTGGGGACGTGCGCCACCAGCGCCGCACCGACGACCTCACCCATCCCACTCACCTATCACGTCTGCCTCACCGTGCTCGTCGCCGTGCTCGTCACATCTGCGTCGAGTTGACGCAGCACCTCTCGTAACAGGCGCGCCAACTGATCACGCTCGGATCCGTCCAATCGTGCCACCATCTCGGACTCCTGCTCGTTGACTGCCGGGAACACCCGCTGCATGAGTGTGTCCGCCTCACTCGTGACCGACACCATCACCATGCGCCGGTCGCTGTCGAGCCGGCGCCGGCTGACGAGCCGGCGCCCCTCTAGCGTCGACAGCACACCGGTCAGTGTGCCTTTCGTGATGCCCGACTCGGCGGCGACTTGGCGGAACTCCTGCTCGCCCCAGATCCACAGCACCCAGAGCACTGTGAACGCCGTGAAGGAGAGCCGATCGGTGCCCAACACGCGCCGCTCGAACACAGAACGTGCGGCGCTGGCGATCCGGAACACGTTGGCGATCACGGCCGTAGCCGGGAAGTCGATGTCGAGTGGCGGATTGGTGAGCGCCAGGCGCGCCCGCACGTCGTGCTCGGCGTTGATCAGCCCGTCGTGGTCGGTGGGAGTCAGTCGCCCGGCCATGACATCTCCGTCGAGCGCATCGTGCGGCCCCAGCTCCGGTGGGCCTGGGCCTCACGGGCTTCACGGACCAGCCAACCGAACAGTGGATCGTGGGCGCGACCGGGCAGCATCTCGGGGTGCCATTGGATGCCGATCACCGCCAGCCCCGGCAACTCAATGGCCTCGACGGTTCCATCCGACGCCGTTGCCGACACCACCCACCCTGCGGCTACACGGTCCACCGTTTGATGATGCAACGAGTTCACGTACAGCCGATCACCGCACAGCCGGTGCAGCAGCGTGCCCGGCGTCACCACCAGCTCGTGGGCCACACTGCCCGTGGCGTCGTCGAACCGGGCGTGTTCTGGCACGTCCTGGTGCAGCGACCCGCCGTCACGCACGTTGAGCAGTTGCATGCCGCGGCAGATACCGAGCACAGGCAGTCGACGCTGCTCGGCGTGCTCCATCACGGCCAGCTCGAAGCGGTCACGTGACGGCTCGGGCGGGAAGCGCTCGGTCTCGGAGCCCGCACCCCACAAGGTGGGGTCGAGATCGGCCCCACCGGTCAGCACGATGCCATCGAGCCGCGACACGACGGCGGACGGCTCGACGTCGAGCGGGAGGTAGACGGGTAGCCCGCCTGCCTCGATGACTCCCCTGGCATAATCGGCGAAGAACAGGTCGATGTCGATGGCCGCGAGTGTCTCGGGGAGGTCGACGACCTTCGATCCCTGCTTGCGGCGGCCGACGACGCCGATCAGCGGGCGGGCATGATCATCCACGGTTGTCGGTTCTGCCACGTTGCGGTCACCTCGTCGTACGGACGCAAACGGTAGCTCGCCGGAGCGGGTCGGCGACGTAGGGTGACGAACGCCTACGTCTGTGCGAGACGGGGCGATGGGAGATTGTTCGATGCCAGGGCGGGTGTCGTGTCCATTGTTCTTCGGGAGAAGCGCCGATTTCGACGCACCCACGGCCACTGGCGCGTCCCAGATCGCGACGGTGCCCCGATGACGCGAGACAGGCGACACAGGCCCCGGTCCTCCGGCGCGAGGCGGCGCAATAGGGTGGCGCCGTGCCTCCCGCGACCGGCCCCTCAGACCGAGACGAGACGCCATCGGAACGTGCCGATCGCAACTTCGAGGAGCTACTCGGAGAACTGCGGGTGGCCCTGCCAGGCGTGCAGGTGCTGTTCGCCTTCCTCTTGATCGTGCCGTTCAACGACCGCTTCGACAACCTGACCGATGTCGGCGAGTCGCTCTACTTCGCCACCCTGGTGTGCACGGCCCTTGCGGCGGCAGTGCTCATCGCCCCAGGGATGAACCACCGCCTGGAGTTCCGCAGCGGCGACAAGGAGCACCTCGTGGAGCTCTCCAACCGGCTTACCATCGTCGGCATGTCCCTGCTGGCACTCTCCATGATCGGCGCGCTCGTGCTCGTGACCGACCTCGTGTTCGACGGTGCGATCGTCTTCATCGCCGGTGGCGTGCTGGCCGCCACATTCATCGCCCTGTGGTACGTCACCCCACTGCGCCGCCTCCGCGAGCTGGCGCGAAGCGACGCGCCCAGCAACAGTTGAGTGGGCGGGACTCACCGTTCCGGACGAGCCACCTGCACGAGCTGCGCCGTGCCGCCGGAGACTGCGTACGCCAGACCTGGGCGGGCGGCGATCGGCAACCGTCGCGGTAGATGCTCGCCGACGACGTCACCGTCGAGCTCACCTC
>JACDHN010000395.1 GCA_013821025.1 Acidimicrobiia bacterium
GACGCCACCCACATGCCGGTCTTCCACCAGATCGAGGGACTCGTCGTCGACGAAGGCATCACCATGGCGCATCTGGCCGGCACGATCGAGGCGTTCACGAAGGCGTTCTTCGGCGCTGGCTTCACGTCCCGGCTGCGACCCTCCTACTTCCCGTTCACCGAGCCGTCGGGTGAGTTCGACATCCGCACTGCGGGCGGCGCCTGGCTGGAACTTGGTGGCTGCGGCATGGTGCATCCTGCGGTGCTGCGACACGGCGGCATCGATCCCGAACGCTGGACAGGATTCGCCTTCGGCTTCGGCATCGACCGCATGTCGAAGGAGCGCCACGGTGTCGCCGACATCCGGGAGATGTTCACCGATGACATCCGCTTCGTCGAGCAGTTCTGACCGGGGACGTCGATGAAGATCCTGCTCTCCTGGCTGCAGCAGTACGCACCCGTCGGCGACGACGCCGAGGCGATCGCCGGCGCCCTGACGCGCATCGGCCTCGAGGTCGGTGACGTCACCCATCTCGAGGATCCGGTGCCTGGGGTCGTGACGGCCCGTGTTGCCCGCCTCGAACGCCATCCCGACGCCAAGTCGGTGCAGCGCGTGTACGTGGATGCCGGTGACGGTCGGGAACGGCACGTGTGGTGCGGAGCGTTCAACCTGGCCGAGGGCGACGTGGTGCCGCTGGCCACGCTCGGGACGACGATGCCCGACGGGCGCACGATCGAGCGGAGGGCGATCCTCGGGATCGACTCCGAGGGGATGCTGTGCTCGGCTCCGGAGCTGGGCATCGGTGACGACGACTCGGCCATCGCCATCCTGCCAGCAGGCGTTGCCCTCGGCGTGCCATACGGCGACGTGCTCGGGCTGGCGCCCGATGTGCTGTTCGACGTCGAGGTCGAGCGCAACCGTCCCGATTGCTGGGGTTACCTCGGCGTCGCCAGGGACCTGGCGGCCGAGATGGGCGTGCCGCTCCAGGTGCCGGCGCCGACGCTCGAAGGGTTGGGGCGCACGGCGGACGCCGGGATCGTGGCCCCCGTCGAGATCGTGGATGGCGACCGCTGTGGACGCTTCACGTCGACGATCATCTCCGGCGTCGAGGTACGGCCTTCAGCGCCATGGATGGCTCGCCGCCTCACCGCTGCTGGCATGCGCTCGATCAACAACGTGGTCGACGTCAGCAACTTCGTGATGCTCGAGCTCAACCAACCCAATCATGCCTACGACCTGGCGCGATTGGGCGAGGATCCAGGTTTCCGCATCCGAACGGCGAAGCAGGGGGAGCGGATGACGACGCTCGACGACGTGGAGCGGGCCCTGGACGAGTCCGACCTGATGATCTGCGACCGGGCTGACCGGCCGATCGGCATCGCCGGGATCATGGGCGCAGCGAACACCATCATCGGTAACACCACGACCGACGTGCTGCTCGAGGTCGCCTGGTTCGAGCCGGCAGGCATCGGGCAGTCCGTGATGCACCTTGGCTTGCGCTCCGACGCTTCCGCTCGCAATGAGCGTGGTGTCGATCCCTACTCGATCGACACGGCGATCGCCCGCTTCGTGGAGCTGCTCGCCGAGACCAGTCCCGACGTCCGGGTGCACCCTGACCGGGTCGACGCCAGGGGAGAGTCACTGCCACCCCAGGCGCGCCACACGACCGTGCGCGTCACGCAGGTGAATCGCATCCTCGGCACGACGCTGACGGCCGGCGATCTGCCACGCCTGCTCGACCCCATCGGCTACACCGTGTCGGGTGAGGGGGATGCGCCCACGGTGGCGTTGCCGTCGTGGCGGCCGGACTCCGCCGAGGAGATCGACGTCATCGAGGAGGTCGCTCGCCGCTACGGCTACCACCGCCTCGGCAGGATCGTGCCGCGCCCTGCGGAGCATGGCCACCTGTCGCCCGTGCAGGTCCGCAGGCGATTGTTGCGCCAGGTGCTGCTCGGCCTTGGATTCTCCGAGGCCATGCCAAACCCGTTCCTCGCCCCCGACAGCCTGGAGCACGCAGGCCTCCCGCCCGCCGCAGTGCACATCACGAACCCGCTCGTGGCTGAGGAGAGTGTGCTGCGCACGTCGCTGCGGCCGGGGCTGCTCAAGGCCATCGCCTACAACGAGTCGCACCGCCGCAACGGCGTGAAGCTGTTCGAGATCGGGCGCGTGTTCCCGCCCGGCGACGGTGAGCTGCCCGACGAGTACGAGGCGCTGGGCGTGGTGACGGCCGGCGGCACGGCCACCACGGCGACCGAGGTCTGGCGTCAGCTGGTCGCCACAGTCGGGTTCGGGGCGGGGCTCGACCAGCAGCGCGTACCGCCGGGCCTGCACCCCACCCGTTCGGCGTCGCTCGTCGCCGGCCCGCAACCGGTCGGGGCACTTGGTGAGGTAGCCCCTTGGGTGCTGCGGGCCTTCGACGTGCACGAGCGTGTCGCCGTGCTGGAGCTCAACCTGTCGGCCTTCCTGGCTGGCGCCGCCAAGGTGGCCCAGTGGCAGCCAACCAGCCGCTCTCCGTCGAGCGACCTCGACTTGGCATTCTCTCTGCCAGACGACGTTCCGGCCGAGCGCCTGGAGCGCGCCATCCGTGACGCCGCAGGCGCCACGCTCGTGGATCTGGCCCTGTTCGACGTGTACCGCGGCGACGCTCTCGGGCCGAACCGCCGCAGTCTGGCGTACCGATTGCGACTGCAGGCG
>JACDHN010000131.1 GCA_013821025.1 Acidimicrobiia bacterium
AGCAATGACATCTCACCCAGCACGTCGCCAGGTCCGAGCGTCGTCACCTTGCGACCGTTGCGCTTCACCGTCACCGTGCCGTCGAGCAGTACGAACGCCTCGCGACCCGTTTGGCCCTGATCGACGACGAGTGATCCGGCCGTCATCTTCACCTCGTCACTGGCCCGTGCCAGCTTCTCGAGCTCCTTCTTGGACAGCCCGGCGAACAACGGAACGTTGCGGAGGTGTTCGAGATGTTGCTTTCGGGTCGGCATGGTGGCGACTATACGCCGCCCTGCAAGTTCAGGTCCCCGCCTGCTCAGCCACCGCTTTTGCCGCGGCGGCCACGGCCTGGGCGTCACCGAGGTACTCGGCCTCGACGACCTGCAGGCGGCCGTCGAACCGGTACCGGCGAGGTGCACCGGTGGGGATGTTCACATCGGGGATCTCGTCTTCTGGCACTTGTTCGAGGTGCATCAGCAGGGCACGCAACGAGTTGCCGTGGGCACCGATCAGCACGTCGTAGCCGGCCATGAGTTGGGGAGCCACGATGTCGTACCAGTACGGAAGCACGCGCAGCACCACGTCGTGCAGGCACTCGGTGGCCGGCAACACGTCGGGTGGCAGCCAGCGGTAGCGGCGGTCGTGGAGCGGGTGGCGCTCATCAACCTCGTCGACGGGCGGCGGGGGCACGTCGTAGCTCCTGCGCCAGACGTGTGTCTGCTCGGCCCCGTGCCGCTCGGTGGTGGCCTTCTTGTCGAGGCCTTGCAGCGCTCCGTAGTGGCGCTCGTTGAGCCGCCAGTTGCGCTGAAGCGGCAGCCACACCTGGCTCATGGCCTCGAGCGCCAAGTGGGTCGACACGACCGCCCTCGTCAACACGGACGTGTGGGCGACATCGAACCGTAGGCCGGCTTCGGCCATCGTCTCGCCGGCGGCCACCGCCTCTTGCGCGCCCTGCTCCGTGAGAGGGACGTCATGCCATCCTGTGAACAGGTTCTCCAGGTTCCACGTGCTCTGCCCGTGGCGCAGGATCACCAGCGTTCCAGCCATGGACGGCGATGTTAGGGGCGCTGGTGCCTCGGGGATGGCCGGACAATCCGCGCACCCGCCGGCGACGAACCATCCGCAGGCCCGCCGGTTACGAACCACACACATGACCAGCACCTACGCGACGGGCACAGCCCCCGTCGCGCCAGTCCGCATGCCTTCGCGCGCGCCCGTCAGTCGCATCTTCGCTCTCATGGCCGGTCTGATCGCCGGCGACCTGGCCCTCGGCGTGGCGGAGCTCGTCGCCTCGTTCTCGAGGAGTTGGCGCTCCCCGATCACTGACGTCGGCAACCGGGTGGTCGACAACGTCCCCAACTCCGTCAAGGACCTCGCAATCAGGTGGTTCGGCGAGAGCGACAAGGTCGCCCTACAGATCGGCATCGGGGCGATCCTGGCCATCTACGCCGCCGTGATGGGCTTGGTCCTGTTCCGCAAGTCGTTTCACATCGGTCTCGCCGGCATCGCCGTGTTCGGGCTCATCGGCGCCTGGGCGTCGCTGCTGACCGAGGGATCGCCGAAGTCGGCCGTGTTTCCGAGCCTGGTCGGCGCCGCGACCGCCGGCGGACTTCTGTATCTGCTGCACCGCCGCCTCGTCCTCCCAACAGGCCCCGATGCCATCACCCGCACGGAGCAGTCGAGCGAGCCGCAGCCGAGCGATACCAGCAGCACAGACCACCAGCTCGTCCGGCGCAGCTTCCTCACCGGTTCGGGCCTGATCCTGGCCGGTGCGGCGGCCGCCTCCAGCGGCCTGTACGCGCTGGGTCGCAGCCGCCGGTACTCGGCGGCCAGCTCCCGCTCCGACGTGCGGCTGCCGAACGCGGCCGACGTGGCCGCTGCCGTTCCAGACAACGTGCAGTTCGACGTGGAGGGCATCACCCCGTTCGTCACGTCGAACCAGAGCTTCTACCGCGTCGACACGGCGATCGAGGTGCCTCAGCTCGCCGCTGACACGTACGAGCTGGCGATCAACGGCTACGTCGACGAGCCGCTGACGTTCAGCTTCGAGGACCTGCTCAACCGCGAACTGATCGAGCGCGACATCACGCTCACGTGCGTGTCGAACCAGGTCGGCGGCAACCTCGCCGGCACGGCGCGCTGGCTGGGCACACTTCTGGCACCGATCCTCGAGGAGGCCGGCGTGCAGTCCAAGGCCGACCAGGTCGTGGGTCGCTCCAGCGACGGCTACACGTGCGGCTTTCCAGTTGATGTCGCCATGGACGGGCGCGACGCCATGATCGTCGTCGGCATGAACGGCGAGCCACTTCCGCTCGAGCACGGCTTTCCAGTGCGCCTCGTCGTGCCAGGGCTGTACGGCTACGTGTCGGCCACGAAGTGGCTGACTGAGATCGAGCTCAGCCGCTTCGACGAGTTCGACCACTACTGGCGGCGTCGCACGTGGGCCGTCGAGGCCCCCATCAAGACCATGAGCCGCATCGACACGCCCAAAGGGTTGGCTCGCGTGTCGGGCACGACCACCATCGCCGGCGTTGCCTGGGCCCAGACCAGAGGCATCGATGCCGTGGAAGTTCAGATTGACGATGGCGAGTGGCAACAGGCCGAGTTGGCCGAAGCGCTCAACGACGTCACGTGGCGCCAGTGGAGGTTCGACTGGGACGCGAAGGGCGCCGGCCAGCACCAGATCCGTGTCCGCGCCACGGACGGTACTGGAGCAATCCAAACCGCAGACCGCGCCGAACCCATCCCCGACGGAGCTTCCGGACACCACCAGATCGTGGTGCTGGTCAGCTAAGGCTGACACGACGTGACGTCATCGTGAACAAACCCCCCGAAAGGAACCTCCCCATCATGAATTGCACCCGTAAGACACGGCGATTCGGCCTTCTGGCCGCCGTCGCCAGCCTCTCCCTCGTGGCCGCAGCCTGCGGTGACGACGAGCCGAGTGCCGACTCCGGCGCCACGCAGGACAGCGGAGCCTCACAGAGCACCGATGCCCCTCAGACCACCGAAGGCACGGCCATGACCGAGGACACTGGCAAGGCGAGCAAGGGCCCGACCGGTCCCGCTTGTGGCAGCGTCCCCAAGGACGGCGAAGGCAGCTTCGAAGGCATGGCCGATGACCCGGCCGCCACCGCCGCCAGCAACAACCCCGAGCTGGAGACCCTTGTGGCCGCCGTCACTGCCGCCGACCTCGGCGACACCCTGAACGGTGAAGGCCCCTTCACGATCTTCGCACCCGCCAACGCGGCGTTCGAACCGATCCCGGAGGCCGACCTCACAGCACTGCTCGAGGACAAGCCGGCGCTGACCAACATCCTGACCTTCCACGTTGTGGCGGGCGAGAAGCTCTCCGGCGCCCAGCTGGCCGAGAACGGAACGGCGATGTCGGTCCAGGGTGGCGAGCTGACGTTCGCGATGGAGGGTGACTCAATCTCCATCAACGATGGTCAGGCCACTGTGGTGTGCGCCGATGTGCCGACGGCGAACGCCACCGTGCACATCATCGACGGCGTGCTCATGCCGGAAGCCTGATCGAGGACCTCAGAGGTAACGGTGCGTCGTGATTTGCTCAGTGCGGATCCCGTACGCATCCCTTGGCGGGCCTCTGACGTATGGCTGGTGGTCCCGGATCTGTTCCGGGGCCACCAACCGTGCCAGGCTGTTGGCCTGGAACGCATTGAGGAGACCCCGGAACACCTCATGGTTCGGGTCGCTGCCGGCGACCGGCGAGCATTCGCTTCGCTGTACGACCATCTGGCCCCTGCGGTGTATGGTGTCGCACGTCGGGTCGTACGTGACCCGTCGCAGGCGGAAGAGGTGGCCCAGGAAGTCTTCGTGGACGTGTGGCGACACGCGTCGCGATTCGATCCCGAACGGGCGAGCGTGCGGACATGGGCAGTCACCATCGCCCACCGCCGAGCGGTCGATCGGGTTCGCAGCGAACAGAGCGATCGGAATCGAAGGGAACGGCTCGCCGTCGCGGAAGTCGACGAGTCACTCTCGCCGGCCGATGTGGTGGTCAGCGGGTTCGAACGTCAGGAGGCCAGCGATGCACTCGCCGAGCTCTCCGACAAGCAACGCGAGGCACTCACACTCGCTTACTACGAGGGCCTCACACAACAAGAGATCTCCGATCGGCTCGACGTGCCGCTCGGAACGGTGAAGACCAGGGTCCGGGACGGACTCGACAAGCTCAGACAACGACTGGGGGTGAACCGATGAACGACGAGGAACTGTACGAACTGATTCCGCTGGTGGCGCTCCATGCCCTGCCGGCTGACGAGCTCGACGAGGCCGAGGCGGCGATCGGCTCCGATCCCCTGATGCGCGCCGAGCTGGACCAGATGCGGGCGCTGGTTGCCTCGTTGGACGACGCATCGGACGTGACGCCGCCGTCCGACCTGCGACAGCGGATCCTCGACATCGTGGCCGTGACGCCACAGCTCGATCACGCCCCACCGGAAGCGAAGCGACCGGAACTGACGATCGTCGAGGGCACGGCGCACTCGGGTCCACTGCCTCAGGCCACCGCCCCCCGGCGGCCTCGCTCGCAGTGGCTCGGACTCTCGGCAGCGGCGGCAGTGTGCGCCCTGGTGGCCGGCATGGTGGCATGGTTCGCGCTCGGAGGTTCGCCGAGCGAGAGCGAGCAGATCGCCGAAGTGATGGATAGCAGCGTGGCCCAGACCGTCATGCTCGACGACGGCCGGGTGCAGGGCATCCGCATCGTCTACAGCCCGACCACCGGCGATGCCGTGCTCGTCGGAGAGGGACTGCCAGAACCCGGTGATGACCGGGACTATCAGCTGTGGTACGTCGAGGGCACCAGCCCTGTGTCTGCAGGAGTGTTCCGTCCCGACGACGACGGCAGCGTCGAGCAGTTGATCGAAGACTTCGAGGTCGACGGCAATGAGTTCGCCGTCACTGAAGAGCCTGCAGGCGGCAGCGAAGCTCCCACCAGCGATCCCATCGCCACCTCATTCTGATCCTAGGAGGCGCCGTGTTGTTTCGGGGGCTGCGCCCCCGGACCCCATCGCCGTGCGGCTCACTGGCGTTCGCTCGTCCGGCCGGCGCCCTCAGGCGCCGTGTTGTTTCGGGGGCTGCGCCCCCGGACCCCATCGCCGTGCGGGTCACTGGCGTTCGCTCGACCGGCCGGCGCCTCAGGCGCCGCTGAAGATTCGACCGTCGCCGACCCGATCGGACTCGCTGGTGGTGTGGTTGGCGAGCTCGGCTCTTCCGACGACGTAGTGGTGCACCTCGTCGGGTCCGTCGGCCAGGCGCAGCGTGCGTTGCGCTGTGTACATGCCCGCCAGCGGCGTCCACTGCGAGATCCCAGTTGCTCCGTGGATCTGCATCGCCTGGTCGATGATCGTGCACACGCGCTCTGGCACCATCGCCTTCACGGCGCTGACCCACACCCTTGCCTCGGCGTTGCCGAGCTCGTCCATGGCCTTGGCCCCCTTGAGCACCATCATCCGCATCGCCTCGATGTCGATGCGAGCCCGCGAGATCACCTCCATGTTCTTGCCCAAGTGGGCGATCGGCTTGCCGAACGCCTCGCGCGAGAGCCCGCGCTCCACCATCAGATCGAGTGCCCGCTCGGCGGCGCCGATGGAGCGCATGCAATGGTGGATGCGCCCAGGTCCCAGGCGCACCTGGGAGATCTCGAAGCCTCGCCCGATGCCCAGTAGCACGTTGTCCTTCGGGACGCGCACGTTCGTCAAACGCAGGTGCATGTGGCCGTGAGGGGCGTCGTCGTGACCGAACACATGCATCGGCCCGACGATCTCCACGCCTTCGGTGTCGGTTGGCACGAGGATCTGTGATTGGCGGCGGTGAGGTGGCCCGTCAGGGCTCGTCTGCACCATCGTGATCATGATCTTGCACCGCGGGTCGCCGGCGCCAGAGATGTAGTACTTCTCGCCGTTGATGACCCACTCCTCGCCGTCGAGCAACGCTTCTGCGCGGATGTTCTTGGCGTCCGACGAGGCGACGTCGGGCTCGGTCATGGCGTACGCCGAGCGGATCTCGCCGTTCAGCAGCGGCTTCAGCCAGCGCTCCTTCTGCTGGGGCGTGCCGACGCGCTCTAGCACCTCCATGTTGCCGGTGTCGGGGGCCGAACAGTTCAGGCACTCCGATGCCAGCGGGTTCTTGCCCAACTCGGCGGCGATGTACGCGTAGTCGAGGTTGCTCAAACCCTCGCCTGTGCCGGCATCGGGCAGGAAGAAGTTCCACAGGCCCTGCTCCTTGGCCGACGCCTTCGCGTCGTCCAGGAGTTCCAGCTGGCCCGGCGCCCAACCCCAGTGATCTGCTCGATTCCGGCCGAGCCGGAAGAACTCGTCGGTGATCGGCTCCACGTGCTTGGCGATGAACGCCACGACCTGATCGAGCAGTGGTCGGGCCTTCTCCGACATCGCCAGGTTGAACATGGCGTCGGTGGACGGCAACGCGGTTCCGGGCATCACGGCTCCTGTCGAATGGATGTCACCGAAGTCTCGCGGAGTGCCGCTGTCCAGGCTCAGTCCGGGCGGGGGCGCCGGCTCGATGCCCAGATACCGTCGCATCATGAGCATCCGACTCGGCTACCAGATCCCGAACTACTCGTACCCGGGCGGCGATCCTGCCCGCATCTTCCCGACGGTCGTGGCCCAGGCGCAGGCCGCAGAAGGCGCCGGCTTCGACACCGTGCTGGTGATGGACCACTTCTACCAACTGCCTGGCCTCGGGGCGCCCGACGAGCCGATGCTGGAGAGCTACACGGCGCTCGCCGGGATTGCCGGAGCCACCGAGACGGTGCAGCTGTCGGCGCTCGTCACGGGCAACACGTACCGCAATCCGGCGATGCTTGCGAAGACCGTCACGACGCTCGACGTGGTCAGCGGCGGGCGGGCCGTGCTCGCCATCGGCGCCGGCTGGTTCGAGCTGGAGCACCAGCAGTTCGGCTACGACTTCGGCACGTTCACCGACCGATTCGAACGGCTCGGTGAGGCGCTTGACATCATCGTCCCGATGCTGCGTGGTGGGCGTCCGAGCGTTGATGGCACGTGGTACCGCACTGAGTCGGCGATCAACGAGCCCCGAGTGCGCGACACGCTGCCGGTGATGATCGGCGGCGGCGGGGAACGCAAGACGTTCGGCTTCGCCGCCCGGTACGCCGATCACCTCAACATCATCTGCGACGCCGACGCCCTGCCCCAGAAGCTCGAGGCCGTGGCGCAGCGCTGCGAGGAGGCAGGCCGAGACCGTTCCACGCTGGAGACCAGCTTCCTTGCGTTCGGATTCATCGCCGAGGACGGCGACCAGGCGCGAGCGATGCACAAGGCCTTCGCCGGTGAGCGCGGCCTCGACC
>JACDHN010000396.1 GCA_013821025.1 Acidimicrobiia bacterium
GTATCGGGATGGCCGAGGTGCTGTTGGGACTGTCGGGGTTCGGGGTTCTCGACGTGGTCGAGCACGACGCCGAGGTCGTGATCCGGGTCGAGACGACGGCGACTCGGGCGTTCTGTCGCAGCTGCGGGGTGCGTGCCGAGCCGCAGGATCGGATGCGGGTCGACGTGCGCGATCTGGCGTGCTTCGGGCGGCCGGCACGGCTGGTGTGGTCGAAGCGCCGCTGGCGGTGCCGCGAGCCGCTGTGTCGGGCGCGGACGTGGACCGAGACCTGTGAGCATGTCGACGCGCAGGTGGTGTTGACCCGCCGTGCCGGGATCGAGGCGTGTCGGCAGGTCGGTGAGAACGCCCGCCCCGTCAGCCAGCTCGCCGATGAGCTCGGAGCGTGTTGGTGGACGATCATGAACGCCGTCATCGAGCACGGCACACCGCTGGTCGACGACCCTGACCGCATCGGGCCGGTCCGTCAGCTCGGTGTCGACGAGACCTCGTTGTTGGCCGCCAACCGCGAGCACGCCACGATCTACGCGACCGGGTTGATCGACCTGGAGCGGCACGTCGTGATCGACATGGTCGACGGCAACGCCGCTGCTGACCTGCGGCGGCCGCGTCCGCGCTTGGCGCCAGCAACGCAGCCGGCATCGACATCACACAGCCCTACGCGATCAAGTCGCAGTTACGACCGGGCTGTCGCCGCCGGCCACGGCCGCGACAACCGCACCAGCCTAGGCGCCCTGGCCGAGGTTGCGGGACAAGCCGCCGTCCATGGTGTAGGTCGAGCCCGAGACGTAGTCGGCGTCGCTGGAGGCGAGGAAGACGGCGAGGCGGGCGATCTCGGCGGGGTCGGCGGCGCGCTTCCATGGGATGCTCTGGACCTGCTCGTCGAGCAGATCGGGATCATCGATAGCCGCCTGGTTGAACGGCGTGAGCACCATGCCGGGGGCGAGGCTGTTGACGTTGATCTTGAGGGGCGCGAGCTCGAGGGCGAGTGTGCGGGTCAGCATTCGGACGGCACCCTTCGAGCAGTCATAGTCGGCGCCTCCTGCGTTGGGGATGTCGGCATGCACGGACGTGACGTTAATGATCTTGCCGCCGCCCCCTGCTCGCTTGCGTAATTGGATGAAGCGACGGCAGCAGAAGAACGGTCCGTACACGTTGGTGCGGATGGCCTTGTCCCAGACGTCGGTCGGCAGGTCGGCAACCTCATTGCCGGAGGCATCGACGCCAGCGTTGTTCATGAGGATTTCGAAGTAGCCAAACCGGCTGACGGCCTGATCGAACATCGCCTCGACTTGCTCCTCCTCGCCGATGTCGGCCTGCACGACGATGGCGTTGTGACCGGTGGCCTCGACTGCCTCGGCTGTCGCCGTGGCACCGTCGGCGTCGTGGAGGTATGTGACGACGACATCGGCCCCCTCCCTGGCGAAGGCGATGGCGGTGGCCTTGCCGATCCCGGAGTCCGAGCCGGTGATCAGGGCGACCTTGCCCTCGAGTCGTGCGGTAGTCATGATGTCTCCTTCGTGCTGAGGGGTGCGTGTGTTTGCGACCGGGCTGCTTCGGTGAGCCGCCAGGCGGCGTTGATGAGTCCGACGTGGGAGAAGGCCTGCGGGAAGTTGCCGAGGAGCTCGCCGGTACCCACGTCGGCTTCCTCCGACATCAGCCCGAGGTCGTTGGTGAAGCCGAGTGCAGCCCGGAAGTGCAGACACGGCGAAGCGTCCCCGGGCGGCCCCGTCCCCACAGCGCAACGTGACCGGACTCGTCAAGGTCAGCCGTGCGGGCCCGCCGCTCGCAACGACCCCAGTCGAATCCGCCCGGATGTGCGGCTCGCTGCGGCCATACTCCATACGGGGTGCGAACTCGGTTTCCATCTCGACACACCCAGTCACGCCCTCCACCCTGCGAATGAGCGTGTGAGGCACTCAGTCCGAGGTCGTGGCCGCGGGCCCCTGGATCGAGAGCGGCCGCGTCAAGAACCGCAACCTCGCCCTGGACGGTCCGGAAGATCGTTCGCAGCACCAAGGTGTCGCCGACGTACTCGCGCTCGACCTCGAACCGGTCGCCGGGTCGGACCAGCCAGTGGCCGGCATCGGGATCGAGCAGCCGACCAAACACTGACGGGGAATCGAAGCGGGGCACGCACCACCAGTCGACCGAGCCAGCACGGTCGATCAACGCAGCCGAGTGGCAGTCAGAGACGAAGCCATACGCCGAAATCGGTGGTTGGCTGGTTGAACGTTGGTCCCAGTGTCGAGCTGACGATGATTCGGTCGCACCCACCACGCCAGGAGTCAGGACCTTCCGCTCGCGCTGACGAACTCCGCCGCTCCCTGGACCACGGTCGGCCCTCCCTTTACAGGAAGCGGGCGACGATGGGGCAGTTCACGACGATGCCCGTGGAGCCGTACGGCGCTCCGTCCGGACCGGTGATCCACCCGTCACGCACGAAGGCGAGGAGCTGGAACTCGTCGATGAGGCGGGAGCGGTAGCCCAGATCGATCGCCTCCTGCGTCCACTCCCCGAGGTTGAGGTCCCACAGCGGGCTGTAGTCGAGGGCCACCGTGGGCAGGCCACCGACGACGTGCAACGGCGGGAGGTTGTCGGTGAGCAGGCTGTTCAGGCCCTGGCGCTGCGGGTTGCCCTTCCCAGTCGGGCCGTTGACGGTGACGAAG
>JACDHN010000012.1 GCA_013821025.1 Acidimicrobiia bacterium
TCAGCAGCCCGCCCCTGGCGATCGACAGGATCATGTCGGGCTCGTAGTGGTCGTCGGCCACCGTCTCGGCGAGCTCTCTCGACGCCACGCCGAACGCATCCCAGTCCATGATCTCTCGCTCGTCCGGCATCGCTCGAAAGCTATCCGCTGCTCAGAGGGCGATGTCGCTGGGACGGACGGGGACACGGTCGAGGCGGCGTTCGATGCCGGCATGGCGAAGGGCGTCGCGGATGGCGGCGACGATGGCCGGCGTCGACGAGATGCATGGCGGCTCGCCGACGCCCTTGGCGCCGAGCGGGGCCTGCGGATCAGGCTCCTCCACGAGTGACACCACGACCTCAGGCATGTCGAGCGACGTGGGCAGCAGGTAGTCGGTGAAGCTGGCGTTGCGCACGTACCCGGCGTTGCGGACGATCTCCTCCATCACGGCCAGACCGAGACCCTGGGCGATGCCACCCTCGATCTGGCCGAGCACCGAGAGCGGGTTCAGCGCTCTGCCGACATCCTGGGCAGTGGCGATCTGGATCACCTTGACGAGGCCTAGTTCGGCGTCGACGTCGACGACTGCCCTGTGGGCGGCGAAGGCGAACGCCGTGTGGCAGTTGCCCTGACCGTTCTCGTCGAGGTCCTCGGTCGGCCTGTGCCGGAACTCGACGGTCTCGTCGAACTCGCGCCCCATCACGGCATCCTCGACGGCGAGGCGCAGGGTTCCCATCGTGTCGATGACGTCGGTGCCGTCGATCGCCAGGCGCAGCGGATCGAGGCCGTGCTGCGCGGCGACGTGGTCGAACAGTCGCTCGCGGACCTTGCGGCAGGCGGCATCGACGGCGCCACCGCTCATCCACGTCTGGCGGCTGGCCGACGTGGAACCCGATGACCCGATGTCCGTGTCGACGGTGTCGAGCCGCACCTCGTCGACACCGAGCACTGAGCGGGCGATCTGGCCGGCGATCACGACGAAGCCCTGGCCGACCTCGGCGGTGGCGAACTTGAGCGTGACGACGCCACCTGAGAGCCGGCAGCGGGCGGTGGCGAAGTCGTCGAAGCCCTCGGAGTACATCAGGTTCTTGATCGACACGCCCCAACCGATCCCCCTGTGCACGTGTTCGGCGTCGCTCGTACGCCCGGCCCCTCCCGGCAGGCGCATCGGGTCACCGTCGCGCCCGCCGACGGGCTCTTCGGGCAGCGGCAGCGCATCGGCCTCGGTGATGCAGCGGGCCACGGGAGCAACACTCTCGACGACCTGCCCGGTGATCAACGTGTCGCCGGTGCGCATGGCGTTGCGCAGGCGGATCTCCACCGCGCCCAGTCCGCAGGCCTCGGCGAGGCGGTCCATCTGCGACTCATGGGCGAAGCATGCCTGCACGACGCCGAAGCCTCGCATCGCCCCGCACGGCAGGTTGTTGGTGCGCACCGCCCAGCCGTCGACGACAGCATTCGGACAGCGGTACGGACCCTGGGTGTGCGTGATGCCGTTCAGCAGCACGGGCGACGACGTTGATGCGTAGGCGCCGCCGTCGAACACGAAGCGGGCCTCGATCTTGACGATCTGACCCGTTGTCGTGGCGTGGTGCCGCATCCAGATGCGCGCCGGATGGCGGTGCACGTGGCCGACGAAGCTCTCCCGGCGGCTGTACTGGATGCGCACCGGCCGACCGATGCGAAGGGCGAGCAGGCACGTGTGCACCTGCAGGCTGATGTCCTCACGGGCGCCGAAGGCGCCGCCCACACCGCCGAGCACCAGGCGCACCTTCGGCTCGGGCAGCCCGAGGCACGCAGCGATCTGGCGCCGGTCCTCGTGCAGCCATTGCGTGGCGATGTGCAGCTCGATGCCGCCACCGCCGGGTTCGGGGATCGCAAGAGCCGCCTCGAGGCCGAGGAACGCCTGGTCCTGCATCCCCAGCTCGTAGGTACCCTCCACCATCACGTCGCCGGTGGCATCGGGGTCACCGTGCACGATGCGCTGGTGACGCAGGATGTTGCCGTCGGGGTGGATGTCGGGGTGTTCGCCGCGGATCGCCACCTCGGGATCGAGCAGCGGCTCGAGCACTTCGTAATCCACTCGGATGGCCGCCAGCGCCCGTTGACACGTCTCGGGGTGATCGGCGGCGACGACGGCGACCGGCTCGCCGACATAGCGCACCACGTCGGCGGCGAACACGGGCTGGTCGGCGACGACCAGTCCATAGGTGGCGTTGCCCGGCACGTCCTCTGCGGTGAGCACTGCTTCGACACCCGACACCTTCCACGCACCGGACACGTCGATAGAGACGATCCGAGCCGACGGATGGGGCGAGCGGAGCGTGGCGCCGAACACGCAGCCGTCGATCTGCTCGTCGGACGAGAACGAGAATGTGCCCTGCACCTTGGCAACGCCGTCGGGACGGACGGCGGAGTCACCAAGGGTGCCAGGGCGGCGACCGGTTCGCGTGTCGGTGACGATCACGTCTCACCCCGATCGTCGATTGATCCGGCGCCGGCGGCGAGACGGGCTCTTGCGGCGGCGGCGACGGCTTCGAGGATCCGGCCATAGCCGGTGCACCGGCAGACGTTGCCAGACAGCGCCTCGCGGATCTCCTGACCGGTGGCCTCGGGGCTCTCCGTGAGGAGCGCGTGGGCGGCGACGATGAGACCCGGCGTGCAGAACCCGCACTGAACGGCGCCGGCTGTCACGAACGCCTGTTGAACGTCGCTCGGCGTGCCCGTCGCTGCGAGTCCCTCAACGGTGGTCACGGTCTTGCCGGTGGCGCTGCCGGCCAGCGCCAGGCAGGCACACACCAACACGTCGTCCACGAGCACCGAGCACGAACCGCACTCGCCTTCCTCGCAGGCGCTCTTCGTGCCGGTGAAGCCGAGACGCTCGCGCAGCACGTACAGCAAGCTCTCGCCGAGCCAGGCGTCGTGGACGTCGTGTGCGGACCCGTTGATCTGCAGTTCGTAGAACTCAGGCATCGGGGAACCCACGCCTGACGAGGCGACCGACGAGCAGGGCAACGGCACGGCTGCGGTAGGCGGCAGTGGATCGATGGTCGTCGATCGGCCGGGCGTCGGCGGCGGCCCGCTCGCCGATCTCGGCTGCCACGCCCGGTGTTGCGCGGCCTCTGTCCCAGTCGAGGTTGGCTGCGGCGTGGCGTTCGGCGTCAGGGCAGCGGATGATGGTCGGCGCCACCGAGCCAAGGGCGATGCGGACATCACGACAGTCCTCGTCGACGATCACGCAGGCGCTGGCGATGGCGATCACCATGGCGTTGCGCACGCCGACCTTGGCGTAGCCCTGCGCCCCGCGCAGTACGGGTGCGGTCACGCCCACGATCAGCTCACCGCGTGTCAGCGCCGTCGTCTTGACACCGAGCATGAACTGGCCGACGGGCAGCGTGCGCTCCCCATTCAGGGACGCGAGGTGCACGTCGGCGTCGAGGGCGGCAAGGACGGGCAGGGTGTCGCCGGCCGGTGAGCATGTTGCCAGGTTGCCGCCGATGGTGCCGGCGTTGCGGATCTGCGGTGAGCCGACGGTCCTGGACGCCTCGGCGAGCGCCGGCAGCAGGGAGGCCAGCGGTTCTGTCATCAGCTCGGTGTACGTGACGCCGGCACCGAGGGTGACGGTGCGGCGCTCGGGATCGTGTGACCACCTGCGCAACTCGCGCACCCGGTCGAGGACGATGACGGTGTCACTGTCCAGCGCCCGGCGCCGCTGGCCGGCGTTGACCTCCACCATGACGTCGGTGCCGCCGGCGAGGATCAGGGCGTCGGGTGCCGCGCTGGCTGCTCGCATCGCTGCGTCGAGATCGATCGGGATGACCACCGCCATCCGACGAGCGTAGTGACGACGGCTCAGGTGACGACGATGTGCTCGACGCCCTTCTCGGGTTCGGGGTACTGCAGGTCCATGGATTCGAGCGTGGTCCGCAGGATCGAGGCCACGGCCAGATTGCGCACCCACTTGCGGTCGGCGGGCACGACGAACCACGGTGCCGAACGCACCGACGTGCGCTCGATCGCCTCGCGGTAGGCGGCCATGTAGTCGTCCCACAGGGCGCGGTCGTCGAGGTCACCCGCCCGGAACTTCCAGCGTTCGTCGGGGCTGTCGATGCGGTCCTGCATTCGCAAGCGCTGCTCCTCCCTAGAGAGGTGCAGGAAGATCTTGACGATGGCGGTGCCCTCGTCGGTGAGCAGGCGCTCGAAGTTCTTGATGTGCGCGTACCGCCTGGACCAGCAGGCTTTCGGCGCCAGTCCCTTCACGCGCACGACGAGCACGTCTTCGTAATGACTGCGGTTGAACACCGTGATGCGCCCGGCGCCCGGCGTGTGTTGGTGCACGCGCCAGAGGTAGTCGTGGCCACGCTCGTCCTCGGTGGGCACACCGAAGGCGGCCACAGAGATGCCGGCAGGGTTCAGGCCTGTCAGCACGTCGCGCAGCGTGCCGTCCTTGCCGCCGGCGTCCATGGCCTGCAGCACGACGAGCAGCTTGCGGGCACCCTCGGCATACAGTCGCTCCTGGAGACCCGACACGGCGGCCAGCACGTCGGGCAGCAGCGACTTGGCGTGCGCTTTGTCCCACCCGAAGTCCTCGTCCTGGCGACGACGTCCCAGCCCGGCGTCGCCGGCGATGCGCAACCGGTCGGTGATCGCCCGATGATCGGTGGGGTCGAGACGTCGAGGCATCGGGCGAACCGTACCGTGAGGGGTCCAGCGGTACAGTCCGTGCGATGCGCAGGTTCACCGTCATGCTCGTCGCCGCCGCCCTGCTCGCTGCGGCGTGCTCCAACAAGAAGGACGAGGAATCGGTGGAGACGTCGCCCGAGGCGCCACGGGAGACGACGGGCGGCAGTGCCGGAACCGCAGCGCCGGGCGCCACGACCGACGAAGGCGGAACGACGCCGGCGCCGACAACGTTGGCACCGCTGCAACCGGTCCCGACGTTGCCTGCATCGGAGGCCGAACCCGACTACGGCGGCAAGATCGTGATCGCCGGCGAGGCGGAGGTGGGTGCTCCGTGGACGCCCGGCGCCGTGCAATGTGATCCGTTCTGCTACGCCAGGGCGCTCACGTTCTACGACACGCTCACCACGCTGAACAACGAACTGGAAGTGGTCGGCGTGCTGGCCGAGAGCTTCGAGCCCAACGAGGACCACACGGTGTTCACCGTCAAGCTTCGCAAGGGCGTCAAGTTCCACGACGGGACGCCCTTCAACGCCGATGCCGTCATCTACAACTTCAACGAGGCCGTGAAGAGCTTCCTCGTCGGCCCGGCGCTTGCCGACATCGCCCGCGACGAGGACGGCACTCCGGTGACGGAGAAGATCGACGATCACACGCTCAAGATCTTCACCGGGCGCAGCGGCGACATCAACGATCCCGTCCCCTGGCCGAAGTTGCCGGGTGGCTTCGGGCTCCAGATCGGTTTCATGGCGTCGCCGACGTGGCTCGAAGCTGTGAAGGCGAGGACGGCGGACGCCAAGATGGCCATCGGCACGGGCCCGTTCAAGGTCCAGAGCATGGCTCCTGGCGACAAGATGAACGTCGTCCGCAACGAGGACTACTGGGCCACGTCCGACAACGGCGACCAGCTGCCCTACCTCGACGAGATCGAGTTCCGCGTGATCCCCGACCCGCTCGTGCGTGAGTCGGCTCTGGAGTCGGGCGACGTGGACATGATCGCCACGGACAACGGTCCCAGCCTGCAGCGCCTCACTGAGAACGATTCGTTGCGCAGCGTCATCCAGGAGCAGTACATGGAGACTAGTCATGTGATGCTGCACCTGACGAAGAAGCCACTCAAGTCCAGGCAGGTGCGTTGCGCCTTGCTGCAGGCCATCGACCGAGAGCAGTTGACGGAGCTGATGACGGGCGGGTTCCACATCCTGGCCAACGGTCCGTTCTCGCCCGGCCAGGAGGGATTCCTGGCCGACCCAGGCTTGCCGGCGTTCGACCCCGATGCGGCGGCGGCTGCCATCGAGGAGTACGAGGAGCAGAACGGTCCTGTCGTCGTCAACTACATGACGACGGCGAACTCGATCACGAAGATCCAGGGCCAGTTCATCGTCGACGCCTGGGACGAGATCGGCGTCGACGCCGAGCTGACCCAGGTGGAGCAGTCGGAGCTGATCGTGAACGCCATCACCGGCGCCGAGGTGTTCGACGCCTTCGGGTGGCGCAATCACGCCGGATACTGGGTCGATGGTCAGACCCATTGGTGGGGCTCACGCACCGTGTCGCCCGACGGCGAGCTGGGGCTGAACTTCGCCCGCATGTCCGACGACGTGATCGACGAGAACCTGCGCATCGCCAGGAGCACCACCGACGCCGACGAGCGCCGGGAGGCAGCCGAGGCCATCAACCGGCGCTTCGCAGAGCAGTGCTACCTGATCCCGGCGTGGAATCCGCGCTGGGGCGTCGTGTACCGGGAGGGGCTCGAGAACGTCGGGCGGATGCCGTTGACCGACGGCGAGAGCTTCGCCATCCCCATCCTCTCCGGCCGCGCCCCCCTCACCGCCACGTTCCTGTCCTCCGACTGACTGGGCGCTTCGGCCGCCGCGCCATGAGCAGCTATGGTCACCTTGATGTGACGGCGATCACGCCGTCGGGGCAATCCGGGGGGAGTTCGAGGTGCGGAACCAACAGCGATTCTGGACGCGACGCCAAGCAGGCGTGGCCATCGTCATCACCATCTCGTTGCTCGCGGCGGCGTGCTCCAACAAGAAGGACGAGGTGTCGATCGGCACCGAACCTCCGAGCACGGAGGTCGCCGATCCTTCAGAGTCGACACAACCGGTGATCACCCCTCCGCCGACGGAGGCGGAAGCGGTCGAACCGAAGACGGGAGGAACGCTGCGAGTGGCCGGCGAGGCCGAGGTGGGCGCCCCATGGACGCCTTCTCTGGTGCAGTGCGACTCGTACTGCTACATGCGCGCCTTTGCGTTCTACGACCCGCTGACCGTCATCGACTACGACCTGGGGATACGCCCCTACCTGGCCGAGAGCTTCGAGCCCAACAAGGACTTCACCGTGTGGACGGTGAAGCTGCGCAAGGGCATCAAGTTCCACGACGGCACGCCGCTCGACGCCGACGCCGTGATCTACAACCTCAACGAGGTCGCCAAGAGCTTCTTGACCGGACCGGCGTTGTACGACCTCGCCAAGGATGGCGACGGCAACGTCGTGACGGAGAAGATCGACAAGCTCACGTTCACGATCGCCACCGGGTTCAACGGCGACATCAAGAAGCCGCTGCCGTGGCCGACGCTGCCCTATCTCTTCAGCAAGCAGGGCGGTTTCATCGCCTCACCGAAGTGGTTGCAGGCGGTCAAGGACAACACCGGCGACGCCGCCAAGCCCGTCGGCACGGGACCGTTCAAGCTGCAGAGCTACTCGCAAGGCGACAAGCTCACCGCGGTGCGCAACGAGGACTACTGGGGCAAGGACGCCGACGGCAACCCCCTCCCCTACCTCGACAAGGTCGAGTTCCGCGTGATCGCTGACGGCCAGGTGCGCCAGCAGGCGCTGGAGTCGGGCGACGTCGACCTGATCGCCACGTCCGACGGTCGCAGCCTCAGCTCCCTGACCGAGAACGGTGACTTCGTGACCGAGATGCAGGACAAGTACACGGAGACCTCACACATCCTGCTGCATCTCACGAAGCCGGTGCTCAAGTCGAGGGAGGTGCGATGTGCCCTCGCCCAGGCGCTCGACCGGGACTCGCTGATCGAGGTCGTCGCCAATGGCTTCTTCGAAAAGGCCAACGCGCCGTTCTCGTCGGGCCAGGAGGGTTACCTGGCCGACAACGGATTCCCCGAGTACGACCCCGATGCCGCCAGCGCCGCCATCGAGGCGTACGAGGCCGAGAACGGGCCGGTCTCGGTGAGATACATGACCACGGCCACGAGCACGACGAAGATCCAGGCCGAGTTCGTGGTCGAGGCGTGGAACGCCATCGGCGTCGACGCCGAGCTGGCCCAAGTCGAGCAGTCCGAGCTGATCGTCAACGCCATCACCGGTTCGGACGTCTTCGAGGCATTCGGCTGGCGCAACCACGGCGGCGTCTACGTCGACCAGCAGCAGTACTGGTGGACGGAGCGCACCGCCGCGGCAGACGGCACGCTTGGCCTGAACTTCGCCAGGATGAAGGACAAGGTCATCGAGGAGAACCTGCGCAAGGCGAGGTCCGCCACCGACGAGGGTGAGCGCCGCGAGGCAGCAGAGGCGATCAACCGGCGCTTCGCCGAGCAGTGCTACCTGATCCCGCTTTGGTGGACGCAGTGGGGCATCGTGCACACACCCGACATCGCCAACTTCGGCCGCAACCCGCTGCCGGACGGCGGGTTCGCGCTCGATGGCGCCGGGTTCCCCGGCCAGGCCTGGCTGACCGCCGTGTTCAAGAACTGAGCGGAACGCCGCAGCACCGTGCGATACCTGCTCCAGCGTTTCGTTCAGTTCCTCATCGTCTTCGTGGTGGTGACGTTCATCGTCCTCGCCGCCACGAGGATCGGCAGCTCGGACCCCCTGCGCGACCTGGCAGGCGGCCAGGTCAACCAGGAGCGACTCGAAGAGGTGGCGGCGGACTACCCATATCTCGACAAGCCGCTCGTGATCCAGTACGGCTACTGGATGACCGACATCGTCACCGGTGACTGGGGATACTCCTACTACCAGAGCCAGTCGGTGATGGACATGTTCAAGCAGCGGGCACCGGCGACGTTCTTCATCGTGTTCTGGGCGCTCGTTATAGGTCTGCTGATAGCCCTGCCAGTAGGCATCTACTCCGCCTACCGGCGCGACCGGATCTTCGACAAGGCGACGAGCCTGTCGACGTTCGCCACGATCTCGATGCCCTCGCTGGTGGTCGCCGTCCTGCTGCTGTACGCAGTGGCGGCACGCACAGACCTGTTCCCGACGGTCGGCGGTTCGAACTACGTGGCGCCGTGGGACAACCCCTACGAGCACTTCAAGAACTTCTTCCTTCCGGCGCTCACTTTGGGCGTTGGCATCGGCGGTGTCTGGAGCCGCTTGCTACGCGCCGACATGGTGCTCACATTGCAGAGCGACTTCGTGACCTTGGCCAAAGCCAAGGGCATCTCGCCGATGCGCATCCTGTGGGTCCACGCCCTGCGGGCATCGGTGTTGTCGTTGATCACGAGCGTGGCCCTGCAACTCGGGGCGCTCATCAGCGGCTCGATCATCGCCGAGCAGTTCTTCGGCCCTCGCGGGCTCGGCGACCGACTGGTGTTCGCCATCCAGCAGAACGACCTGCTCACGCTGCAGGCCATCGCTGTCGTGATCGTGGCCGTGGTCGTGGTGGCCAACCTCGCCGTCGACCTGCTGTACGCCGTCGTCGACCCGAGGATCAGGGCAGCGAGGGCACTGACATGACCACCACATCCATGGACACGATGACGGCGATGCCGGACGCGGCCAGCGATGAACGCGTCGCCACGAAGCGGCGACTGCCCAAGCTCGGTGTCACGTTCGGGGTGCTGTGGTTGGGGACGCTGATCTTCCTGGCGGTGTTCGCCGACTTCATGCCGTTCATCCGCGGCTACGGCCAGAGCCTGGACGGGGCGACGAACACCCGCTTCGGGCCTGGTATCGACTTCTGGTTCGGCAGCGACACGCTCGGGCGCGACGTGTTCGCCCGCTGCATCTACGGTGCCAGGACCTCGCTCACCATCGCCAGCGCCAGCATCCTCGTCGGCACCGTGGTCGGTGGCACGTTGGGCATGGTCGCCGGTTACTTCAAGGGTTGGGTCGACCGGGTGATCTCCATCTTCACGGATTCCCTGCTCGCCCTGCCGGCCATCATCATCGCCTCCCTGCTCGTCGGCCGCTTCGACGTGCTGGCGGACAGCGACATCAAGTTCCTCGGCTTCGGGTTCGGCTGGATGTCGCGGACGTGGTCGGTGACCATCGTGTTCTCGCTGCTCTCGATCGCCCCGGTCGCCAGGATCGTGCGGGCCCAGACGCTGTCGCTGTCGCAGCGCGAGTACGTGCTCGCCGCTCGCAGCCTGGGCGCCTCGACGCGACGGGTGCTGTGGCGTGAGATCGTGCCCAACGTGATCCCGGCGTTGACGGCTGTGATCTTCACCGGCATCGCCATCCTACTGGCCGCCGAGGGCGGCCTGGCGTTCCTCGGCTACAGCGTCCCAAGGCCGCCATCCTGGGGCTCCATGATCGCCGACGACCGCGACAAGATCGAAGAGGCGTGGTGGACGTCGATCTTCCCGTGCTTCATGCTGTTCTTCACCGTGCTGGCCTTCAACCTGATCGGTGACCGGTTGGCCAGACGATTCGACATCAGGGAGGCAGCGCTGTGAGTGAGGCTTGGGCGTGAGCGCCGATCGCCTGTCAGTACGTCATGACGACGGCGAGCCGCTGCTGCAGGTCGCCGAGCTGCGCACCCACTTCCGCACGCCCAGGGGCATGGTGCGCGCCGTCGACGGGGTGACCTTCACGCTCGAGCGGGGCAAGGCACTGGGCGTGGTGGGCGAATCAGGCTCCGGCAAGACGGTGCTGGCGCGGACGGTGATGGGCCTGCTGCCGAAGCGGAACGTGAACACGTCGGGTTCTGTGCGCTTCGGCGGCGTGGAGATGCTCGGGCTCCCCCAACGCCAGATGCGCGAGCTGTGGGGCACGGAGATGGCCATGGTGTTCCAGGACCCGATGAGCTCGCTGAACCCGCTGATGAAGGTGGGCAAGCAGATCACGGAGCCCCTTCGCTTCCACATGGGCATGGGCAAGAGCGACAGCATCGCCACGGCTGAACGCCTGCTGCGCGATGTCCGCATACCCGAGCCCAGGCGTCGCCTGAACCAGTACCCTCATGAGCTCTCAGGCGGCATGCGCCAGCGGGTGATGATTGCAATCGCCTTGGCCTGCGGGCCGAACCTGCTGTTCGCCGATGAGCCGACGACGGCGCTCGACGTGACCGTGCAGTCGCAGATCCTCGACCTGATCGCCGAGCAGCGACGCGACCGGAACATGGCCGTGATCCTCGTCACCCATGACCTCGGCGTCGTCGCCAACTACACCGACGAGATCGCCGTGATGTACGCCGGCCGGTTGGTGGAGAAGGCGCCGACGCGGACGCTGTTCTCCAACATGAAGATGCCCTACACGAAGGCGCTGCTGCGCAGCATCCCAAAGCTCAATCTTCCGTCGCACACGCGGCTCGACACGATCCCTGGCAGACCACCGGACCTCGTCCACCCGCCGAGGGGTTGCCGGTTCGCGCCGCGATGCGCCAACGCCAGGGACCGTTGCACCGAGGAGGAGCCGCCCTTGCTGGCCGCCGACTCCGACGACCACACGTATGCCTGCTGGTACCCCGTTGGCTCGCCGGAGTACCGCGAGCGCGAGGAGCAACTCAAGCGCCTGGACGACCGGCGGGTGCTGGCGGCCGAGGAGGCCGGCTGATGGCCGGCACGGGCGATGCCCACATGCGCCCCGCCGACGACGAGGTGCTGCTGCGGGTGGAGAAGCTGTTGGTCGAGTTTCCCGTCGGGCGCACTGGGCTGAAGGTGCACGCGGTGTCGGGCATCAGCTTTGACGTGGAGAAGGGCGAGACGCTCGGGCTGGTCGGAGAGTCGGGTTGCGGCAAGAGCACAACCGGTCGGGCCGTGATGCAGCTACCGGAGCCAACGAGCGGCTCGGTCATGTTCGAGGGGCAGGAGCTGACGGCGCTCAACAGGAGCGACATGCGCGAAGCGCGCACCCACATGCAGATGATCTTCCAGGACCCCATCTCGTCGCTCAACCCGCGGCGCAAGGTGCGCGACATCGTGCTGGAGCCGCTGAACATCTGGAAGCGCGGCACGAAGGACGAGCGCCAGGCGCTCGTCGACAAGGTGCTCGAAGACGTGGGCATCGATCCCCAACGAGCGGCGACGAGCCAGGCCCACGAGTTCTCCGGCGGCCAGTGCCAGCGCATCTCGATCGCCAGGGCGCTCGTGCTCGACCCAAGTCTGATCATCTGTGACGAGCCCGTCTCGGCGCTCGACGTGAGCGTGCAGGCGCAGGTCATCAACCTGCTGGAAGATCTGAAGGAGCGGTACGGGCTGACGCTGATCTTCATCGCCCACGACTTGGCGGTGGTGAAGAACATCAGCGACCGGGTGGCGGTGATGTACCTCGGCAAGCTGTGCGAGGTCGCCGGCTCCGACGATCTGTACCGCCAGCCGTTGCACCCCTACACGAACGTACTGCTGGCCTCGATCCCCGTGCCAGACCCCGACGCCGAGCCGCTGGCCGTCGAGGTGGTGGGCGAGCCTCCTTCGCCCGTACTGCCGCCGCCCGGCTGCCGTTTCCATCCGCGCTGCCCCAACGCTCAAGAGCGTTGCACGACCGAGGAACCCGTCATGCGAGAGCTGGCGACCAGGCACTTCGTGGCGTGCCACTTCCCGATGGACGGAACCGCGGTCCCAGCCCAACCCGCGTGACAGACTCCCGTCCGATGTCCACGTCACCTCGCCGATGTCTGTCGGTCGTCGTGCCCTGTTACAACGAACACGCGACGGTGGCGACACTGCTGCGGCGAGTGCTCGACAGCGAGTGGGTCACCGAGGTGGTCATCGTCGACGATGGATCCACCGACGGCACGCGCGAGGTGCTCGAGGGCATCGCCGACGAGCGGGTACAGGTGGTGTTCCACGAGCGGAACCAGGGCAAGGGAGCGGCGCTGCGCACTGGGTTCGCCAAGGCTTCCGGCGAGTACGTGATCGTGCAGGACGCCGATTTGGAGTACGACCCCGACGAGTACGGCCTGGTGCTCGAGCCGTTGGAGAGTGGCCTGGCCGACGTGGTGTACGGGTCGCGGTTCCTGTCGGCCCGGCCGCACCGGGTGCTGTACTTCTGGCACTCGCTCGGCAACCGGCTGCTCACGCTGACCTCGAACATGTTCACCGATCTGAACCTGACCGATATGGAGACCTGCTACAAGGCGTTCCGGCGCCACGTGATCCAGTCGGTGGACATCGAGGAGGACCGTTTCGGGTTCGAGCCCGAGATCACGGCGAAGGTGGCGGCGCGGCGGTGCCGTATCTACGAGGTCGGCATCTCCTACTCGGGGCGCACGTACGACGAGGGAAAAAAGATCGGGTGGCGCGACGGTGTGCGGGCGATGGCGTGCATCATCAAGTACTCGCCGATCGGGACCCGCCTGCGCCGTCTGGCTCGCTGATCGGGCGGCGCCGCGCCCACAGCGCGGCGACTCCTGCGCCAGCGGCCAGCACGACGGCCGGTTCCATAGGGGCCCTGATGCGGTGGCCGCCGTAGAAGAGGAACGTGGTGACGATCACCGCGATGATCGGCGGCAGCACGATGAGCCGGTCGCGCCGAGCGATGCGGGCGATGCCGACGACGGCGAGCGGGGCGAGCACCCACCACGAGCCGATGCCGAGCCACACAGCCCAACCGAACTTGTCCTCCTTGACGTCACCCTCGTTCATGTCGGCCAAGCCGTACACGTCCAGCAGGCGCGCTCCACGGGCGACCAGCACCAGCGGGAGCCGACCGGTGTTGTCGCCGATGTACTCGGACGCCAGTTGCCGCTGGATGCTGGAACGCTCCGAAGGGTCCTTGCCAACGGTCTCCTCGATCCCCAGCACGCACGCCAGCGACCACGACCCGATGAGCGACGTCTCCCACGTGACGTCGCAATTGGCGCCCAACCAGGTGGTGCCGTCGTTGGTGGTCAGCAACGTCGGCTCCTCGAAGCGGGAGAGGTTGTGGCCGACCCAAGGCGCCACGACGACCGCACCACCGGCAAGCACGAGTGCCCCAACGGCCAGGGGCGCCAGGCGGCGGTCGTCACCGACATGCTCGGGTCGGCGAGCGAACGACCAGGCGATGATGGCGCACAGCGGGATCAGCAGCACCAATTCGCTGCGTGCCAGCCCGGCGAGGCCGCCGGCGAGGCCGAGCGCCCCGGCGTTCCACCAGGTGGGCCGCTGACGCACGGTGAGCAACGCCAGCATGGTCACAGACACCAGGCCGATGGCGATCGACTCGGACATGATGATGCTGTCGTGCATCCACAGGTTCGGGTAGATCGCGGCGATGACGCAGGCGATTCGGGCCCCGAGCGGCGTCAGTAACCGGACAGCGAGCACGGCGAGGGTCGCGAGGCCGAGGATCCCGTACACGGTCATCAACGCCCGCTGGTTGTCGACGACGTCGCCACTGCTCGCCGGCCACAGCAGGATCGGCGTCAACGGTCCGTGTTCGGCGGTCGGCTGGCCGTCGAGCAGACCGTTGAAGCCGAGGCCCTTTCGTAGCGCCTTCGACTGAGCGCTGTACCAGAACGCGTCGGTGAACGGCAGGACATCCCCACGGCGAGCCACGAGCATGGCCAGGCGCACCCCGACGCCGGCGAAGCAGGCACCGACGATCCACGGGTCGCGCCACGTGGTCAGGCGCTCTCCAGAATGGTGCACTGCGCCACCGTACTCAGGCACTCGGCAGCATGGCTGCTACCGTCGCTGCACGACATGACCACCATGCGAACCGAGCACGAGCGCCCGGCCGTGGTGTCGCCGGCGGCGGCCGTGGTCGGCAGCGAACGGCACGAAAGGCGCTCCGAGTCCGGCCCCGAACGGCGGGCGTTCCGCAACGCGGTGCTCGCCGCCCTCGGTGTGTTCGTGGTGACCCGGCTGTGCATGGCGGCGGCGGCGGCGGTGCGAGCGGCACAGATCACCGTCGACGCCAGGGCCGCAGGCGACGACCCGACCGCTGGACCGGCGGGGCTGATGCTGGGCGTGCTCTCCTCGTGGGACGGCGAGTGGTACATGGAGATCGTCCGGACCGGATACCCCGGTTATGTTCCACCCGACATCACGTTCTTCCAGTTGGAGGCCCGCGTCGCCTTCTTCCCTGTGTTCCCGCTCGTCGTGCGCGTCGCCACGCGGATCGTGCACGTGGTGGCACCCGGTGTGGGCGACGTGTACATGGCGCTGCTGATCAACACAGTGATGGCGGTCGTCGCCATCGTGCTGATCGGATTGCTGGCCAAGCGCCTCTACGGACTGGAGACAGCAAAGAGGGCGATGGTGCTGTTCGCCATCTTCCCGGGCTCCTTCGTGCTCTCGTACACCTATGCCGAGCCGATCTTCTTCGTGGTGGCGCTGGCTTGCATGCTGATGCTGCTCGACGAGCGCTGGGCCCTGGCGGGCGCCTTCGCCGCGATCGGGACCGCCACGCGGCCCAACGGCGTGGCGCTCGTCGCCGCCTGTGCGGTGGCGTCCTTCTTCGCCATCAGATCCCGGCGCGACTGGTCGTCGCTCGTGGCGCCGCTGCTGGCGCCGATCGGCCTCGTGGCGTTCCACCTGTACCTGGGGTTCCAGACCGGTGAGTGGGGCGTCTGGTTCAGGGTGCAGAGCGAAGCCTGGGAGGAAGGCACGAGCTTCGGAGCTACGGCGGTGACCAACACCCTGGAGTTCATCGGGAACCCGTTCGGCTCGCCGACCGACGCCGTGACCGCGTTGAGCTTCGTGTGCATGCTGGCAGGACTGTGGTGCATGTGGCGCAAGCCCCTGCCGGCATCCATGGTGGCCTACATCGTCGTGATCCTGGCGCTGATGCTGATCCCGGCCACGGTGACGGCTCGCCCCCGGTTCATCTACACGGCGTTCCCGCTACTGATCGCCGTCGCTGCGTGGTGGCCCCGGCGGGACCGATACGGATGGGAGTTGTTCACGCTTGTCTGCGGGGCAGGGCTGGTGGGGCTCACCGGCCTCTACGCGGTCTACGGGGTGATCCCGTGAGGAACACGGACTTGCGCGTGAGGATCCCGGCGGGCAAGTTCGCCGAGCAGCTGCTACGCCATGACCTGCCCGGATTGAGCGACGAGCAGCGCCGACAGACGCTGGCCTTCATGGAGAGCCGGCTGCGCGTCCT
>JACDHN010000397.1 GCA_013821025.1 Acidimicrobiia bacterium
GCGCGACCGATCGACGCCATCAACTGCTCGTCGACGCGGTCGATCAGATTGGCCCTGGTCGCTCGCGTCACCGCCACTGCCGCCCCCATGAGCACAAAGGCGATCACGGCCATGGCGACAACCAGGCGGGCGCGCAGCGACACCGGTTCAGCTCCTCGGGGCCCGCAGCGTGTAGCCGACGCCGCGGATGGTGTGGATCAGTCGCGGTTCCTCGCGGTCGAGCTTGCGCCGCAGGTAGCCGATGTACGTCTCGACCACCCCGCCGTCGCCCCCGAAGTCGTACTGCCACACGTGGTCGAGGATCTGAGCCTTCGACAGCACCCGTCCCTGGTTGACGAGCAGGTAGCGCAGCAGGTTGTACTCCGTGGGCGACAGCGACACGTCCTGGCCCTGACGCGTCACCTGGTGGGCGTCGTCGTCGAGTTGGAGGTCGGCGCACAACAGCTGCCGGTTGGGCTCGCCGGCGCCCGTCCGGCGCAGCACGGCGTTGATGCGCGCCACCAGTTCCTCCAGGCTGAACGGCTTCACGAGGTAGTCGTCGCCGCCCAGCGTCAGGCCGCGTACGGCGTCCTCCGTGCTGTCCTTGGCCGTGAGGAACACGACGGGGGTGCGGTTGCCGTTCTGGCGCAGCCGCCGGCACACCTCGAAGCCGTCGAGGTCGGGCATCATCACATCGAGCACGATCAGCGCTGGGTGGGTGGCCGCCACGGCGTCGAGCGCCTGGCGACCGTTGGCGGCACTGACAACCTCGAAACCGTGATGGTTGAGCGCCGCCTCCAGCATCGTGCGCAGGTTGTCCTCGTCGTCGACCAACAACAGCCGTAGGGACGCCACGATGGTCATGCTGTCACGTGAACCTGGGAGTTCCCTGAGAGCTTCCTGAGCGCCGGGTGGCCCCGGCGCTTCCGAGAAGACGACTACTCGGCGAGCATCGACTCCAGCGCCTGATCGACGGCACCCAGATCGGAGCGGGCGCTGTGCTGCAGGGGGCTGAGGTAGGTGATCGACACCTGCTGGCGCTCAACCGTGCCGCCGTCGGTCTCGGGCGGCAGCTCCTGGGTCTCTCCCCACGACATCGAGATCGAGTAGGCACCCTCCTGCCCGATGATCGGATGCCGGGCGGCGCGGCCGATGGTGCGCGGTGGGACGGTGCCGACCACGCTGTGGCGCCAGCCCTTGACGGCCTGCAGGTCCACGTTTGGAACGTTGACGTTGATCACGACCGGTTCGGCGGGCAGATCGGCGACGAGCGCCCCGACCACGGTGCTGGCAACGGCGCCGGCGGTGTCCCACCGCATGTCGGCCAGCATCTCATCCCAGCCCTGGCCCTCGACGCCGAAGTCGGTCACCGACTGACTGACGGCGACGCCGGACATGCCGCTGTTGCGGGCGGTGAGGGCTGCGCCGACGGTGCCCGAGTGGTACACGGCGCGCCCGACGTTGGCGCCCGGGTTGATGCCGGCCACGACCACGTCGAACCGTTCGCCGAAGACGCCGAGGCGGGCGAGGAACACGCACAGCGCCGGCGCCCCGCTTACGGACCAGGCCTCGTCGATGCCCTCGATGTGGGCGACGCGCAGCTCTGGCTCGATCTGCTGCAGCGAGCCGATGGCGGCGCTCGACCCCGAGTACTCCCGGTCTGGAGCGACGACCACGACGTCGCCATGGGACACCATCGCCCTGGCCAGGACGTGGAGCCCGACGGAGTCGATGCCGTCGTCGTTCGTCACCAGGATCCGCATGGCTCCTTCCTACCTTGCAGGCGGATCGTCGCCTTCGTCGGCGGGTGAAGTTCGCGGATCGGCCATCTGGCGGTGGTGGCGGATCACCTCGTCGACGATGAACCGCAGGAACTTCTCGGAGAACACCGGATCGAGGCCCGATTCCAGGGCAAGCGCCCGCAAACGCTCCACCTGCCGGGCCTCACGCTCGGGGTCGGAAGCTGGTAGTCCGATGTCGGACTTGTACCGGCCGACGGCCTGGGTCACCTTGAAACGTTCGGCCAGCAGGTGCACGAGCGCAGCGTCGATGTTGTCGATGCTGGCCCGGTAATCGGCAAGGCGCTCGTCGGTCCCGTCCACCGTCATCGCCTGGGCCGCTCCATCGTGCCGATCGGCTCCGAGCGGCGGATGTAGCCGAGGATCGGCGACGCCACCACCCGAGCTCTCGCCCCCTGGGGCACGGCCGTGCGCTCGTTGGCCAGCCAGGCGGTCACGATCGGGTTGGAGCCATCGTCGACGGCCACGTAGAGCGAGAAGCGTTCGCGCCGGAAGAATCGGCCCAGCAGTCGGGGCAGGGGCACGATGCGCTCTGGCCGACGGGCCCGCACCACGAGCCCGCGACGCTCGACCGAGAGCACGGAGTCGATCAGGCCGGCCAGCACCATCCACGCTGCGAACACCAGCGGCGCCGTGACGATGGCCGCCAGCACGAGCCCGACGTCTCGAATGAGGTCGGCCTGATCGGGGAAGTCTTCAGCCAGCGACTGCAGGGCTTCGCCCCTCGCCACCTCGAGCAGGAAGCGCTGCAGCAGCCAGAGCCCAACGCCGACGACGGCGCCGAGCAGGAATACGAACCCGGGATGGCGGCCGTACGCCGGGCGGATCGGGTAGCGAACGCGCACCACCCGCCACGAGCCGGTGGCGTCGCTCCAGG
>JACDHN010000398.1 GCA_013821025.1 Acidimicrobiia bacterium
CTCGTAGAAACCATCCATCGGGATCAGGCAGCGATGCTTGAGGAAGACCCCCTTGTAGGCGCCCTTCTCGGCAACGGTCTCGGCACGGGCGTTGATCATCCGCTGGCCGATCTTGCGCTCCTTGGCCCACACGGGGATCAGGCCCCAGTGGAACGTCTGCACGTGCTTGGAGCCGTCGGGCTCTGCGACGACGGCATAGATGTCCTGTGTCGGCGCCACGTTGTAGTTCGTGCCCAGCTCCGTGCCGTCGAAGGCGGCGCCGAAGTACTCAGCGATGCGTTCGGGGTTGCTCGTCGAGACGAACCGGCCGCACATGATGGCGATGCTACGGCGCCGGTGTGACCAGCCCGTCCATCGCTACGGCGTCGACCTCGACGTCGACGTCTCGGCGCCGGCGAACAGCGGCGCGCCTTCTTCGACGTCGGAGCGTAGGTTCAGCATCGATGGCGGGTTCGTGCCCAGGTCCCACAGCCTCCTGATGAACAGGCGCCACGCCAGGTACAGCGCGGCGAAGAAGGCAGCGCCACCGATCGCGGTGCGGATGCACACTTCGACGAAACTGGCATCGGACAGGTCGGCGCCCTCGACGTAGAGGGGCCCGCCCCACACCGGCTGGAACGGGGTCTTGGCGTCGAAACGGGCGAAGAGGAACCACGAGATCATACGTCCGAGGGCGTAGAAGAAGATGCCGCGATACACCAGCAGCAGCGCTCGTTCGGGAAGTCGCAACTTGCGATGTAGCCAGCCCCACGCCCTCGGGTCTGCAGGGACGATCACCTGACGGAAGTAGCCCGCCGTGAGCGCCTTCCAGGCGAAGATCAAGGTCACCACCATCCACCCGAAGTCCCACAGTGCCCCTGGCCCGCTGTAGTAGGCGGCGGCGTCGCCGTAACGTCCCTCGATGGCGGAATGGGTCCACAGCCCGATGGTGACGGGTTCGATCGAGAACGGAAAGAACGGCATCACGCCGGCGCTGTCTCCCATGTCCGTGAGCACATGCCCCCACTGACCGATGACGATCCCGATCGCCCAGCTCCTGCTCTTCGTCAGCCACAGCACGAGCACTGCGAACACGACCCCGAAGAGGAACGAGTGGGTGAATCCGAGGCCAGGCCAGGCCCGATGGAATCGGGCGGGTTCGTCGGAGCTGTACACGAACGCCTTCGTGAACAGGTCGGGTCCGAACGTGCCGAGCACGATCGCCAGGAACGACGGCCTGATCCAGCCGTCCCTGGTGAACTCCTTCTGCAGCAGGTAGTTCTCGAACTCGTGCGCAGCCCAGCTCATCGATGTCGAGCAGCCCTGGCCAGCCGCCGCCCCCAGGTCGGCACGAGGTACAGCACCACCAGCGGAAACAGCGGGCCGATGATCCAGTTCAGCAACAGCACGTTGTCGCGCAGCGAGAGGCTGGCCAGCGCCATGGCGATGTACAGCAGCAGAGCGAGGAGGTACCAGCGCCAGTGCAGATCTCGTGGCTCGCGCTCACCAGCCGCCTCGGTCATCGAGTCGGCACTGTAGCCAATCAGCTCAGAGCGTCGCGAGCACGGTGCAGGCTGACCGCCGCCGTATGGTGCGCACCGGTGCCTCCCTCCCCGCCCCATACCGGCCCTGACGAGGCGCGCTCAGCCGACGAGATCGTGGTGGCGACGTTCAACGTCCGCAACGGGCTGGCCTTGGACGGACGCAACTCGTGGTGGCTGCGGCGGCGAACCACGGCGGCGGCGATCAACTCCCTCGATGCCGACCTGATCGGGCTGCAGGAGGTGTATGCGTTTCAGCGTCGCTACCTGCTCGGCAAGCTGCCGGATCACGAGGCCATCGGTCGGGGCCGCGCCAGGCGCGACGCCGGCGAGCAGTGTCCGATCCTCGTGCGCCGACCCGTGCAGATCACGTCGCATGTCACGCGCTGGTTCGGCGACCACCCGGATCAACCTGGCACGCGCTTGGCCAACGCCAGCTTCCCCCGCCTGGCCACCATCGCCCGATGCCGCCACACGTTGTCCGGGCGCGCGTTCGAGGTAGCGAACGTGCATCTCGACGAGCACGTCAGCGAGAACCGGGCCCTCAGCACCCAGCTGCTCGCCGGTTGGCTCGATGACAGACTGCCCTCGTTGGTGATGGGTGATTTCAACACCGTCGAGGAGGACACCGTGGTGTTCGCACCGTTGATCGACGCCGGATTCGGCTTCGTCCCGTTCGACCGGGGCACGAGCCACCAGTTCTGTGGTGGAACGGACGGTCGACGGCTCGATCACATGCTGCTTCGTGCCACCGCCTCGACACGCTGGGGCGTGGTGTCGAGTGGCGTGTGGGCCGAGCGCACCGGGCGGCGCCTGCCCTCGGACCACTGGCCGGCTGTGGCCAGGGTGCGGCTCACAGACGCCTGAGGCGGTCAGTGACCGGTGGCCCACGCCAGGCCGACGACGGATGCCGCAGCACGCTCTGGCTCCGGCGTGACGTCAGGGCGCTCACCGAGCAGCATCTCGGGATCGTGACCCATCTCGGCGAGGAAGGAGGCGTTGGCGTCGTACGCTTCGACCGCCCGCACGCCGCCAGCGCGGCCGATCAACCGATCGTGCATTCGCGCCAGCCCGGCTTTCGCTGCGACGAGGGCGCCACCACCCGTGATGACCAGGGCCTCGGCGCTCGTCAAGC
>JACDHN010000132.1 GCA_013821025.1 Acidimicrobiia bacterium
CCGCCACCTGCTCCTCGGTGGCGTCGCAGAACTTGGCGCCGACGAAGTCGAACTCACCCACCCGGAACACGAACACTTCGCCCTCCGAAAGGTCGCCCGTGACGATCGAGTCGAACACCGTCTCGAGGTAGTCGCCGGCGTCGTACTGCACGGCGATCTGGTAAGCGAGGTCGTCGCGCTCGCAGGCGTTGGAGGCGCCTGCCGACATGGTGATGACGTCGTTCTCGTTGGCCAACCCGACGACGGCCTCGTGCGAGCCACCGAGGAACGGGTACACGGCGCCGATGCCGTTGGCCAGTGCCTGGTTGAAGGCCTCCGTCGCGCCGGCAACGTCGTTGAAGTCACCCGTCGCCACGTAATTCACTTCGAACGACTCGTCCACCGATGTCAAACCGAGCTCGAACGCCTGGAACGCCTCCTGCTCGAAATCGAGCTCGCAACAGCCGAGGAACACCGCGCTCGTCGATTCGGTGTCCGCCAGCAGCAGGCCGGTGGCAGCACCGGCCGAGTAGCTGATCTCCGACGAGTCGTCGCGGGCCTGTGCCAGCCCGGGGATCTCAGGTGTGCCGGCGCCGCAGTTGCAGTACCAGAAGATGTCGGAGAACTCCTCGGTCAGCGTCGCCAGCGGATCCGACAACTCGCCGGCGCCGACCGCGATCACATCCGGGTCCTGCCGGGCGAGGTTGCGCAATTCGGTCTCGGCCTGCGAGGCCTCGATGTTGTCGACGATGATCGGCGCCTCGAAGCCCTGTTCCTCGGAGAACGCCTCGACGCCCTCGACGAGCGCTTGGTAGAACGCCCCGTCGTCACGTGGTCCTGGCGTGGCGATGGCGAACTGCACCGTGCCGTCACCGTTCGTATCGAGCGAGGTGGCGTTGTCCGGGACGGACGTGGCCGGGCCGGATGTGGCCGGGGGCGACGTTGCGGGGTCGGACGTGGCGGGATCGGATGTCGCCGGACCCGATGTGGCAGGGCCCGATGTGGCCGGACCGGATGTGGCCGGAGCGGACGTGGACGGGTCCGAGGCTGCTGGTTCGGACGGCGCCGGACCCGACGCCGGCGCGTCGGTCGACTCGGATCCGTCCTCGTCGTTGCCGCACGAGGCTGCGACGAGCGACATGGCGAGCAGGGCCGCGGCCGCCCGGCGCCAGTAGCGGCGATTCGCCCCGGTCGCGGCGCTGCCAGTCGCGGCACTGATGGAACGCTTGGTTCTCACTGCAATCCCCTCCCACCTCTTGGCCTGATGGTCAGACCACTAGATGACTGTAGCTCACGTGCCGACCGGCGTTGCCGTCGAACGTTCAGCGCCCGGCGCCTGCGACCGAGCGCGGTACCGTTGCACCAGCCAGCGGTTGAACTGCACATGGCTCTCCTCCTGCCATGAATACCGACCCCTCGGCGCGAAGCGCGACCGTAGGCCGCGCTGCACTTTCGTCGTGGCGTCCTGATCCTGCTCGACGAACACCTGCACGCCCACATCGGTCAGCTTCAACTTGTGCTCGAACAGCGGATCTTCAGTGGCCGAACGATGGAAGATGTACCCGATCTCCACATCGATCGTCTCAGGGCCCGTCGGGCGCACGAGGAAGAAGAAGCACTGATCGGGGGCCGTGCCGAAGCACAGCGACGGCGGCACCAAAGCGAACGTCGAGCGGGTGCGCTCCTCGTCGGTCAGGTCGGGGAACACCGGCATGATCGTGTGGTGGGTGGCGTTGAAGCCGCCGTCGATGTGTGTGTAGCCACCAGTGCGGAAGATGACGTTGGAGGCGTCATCCCACGGCTCGGGGAACGAGCTCATGTGGCTCGGGCAGAAGTCCTGCACGAACTGGTGGAGCCGGTTGGCGTGATACCCGTCGTTGAAGTTCTCGAACATCACCTTCCAGTTCCACGGCAGGTCGCGCAGCGTGAACGTTCCGGGACACACGGCCTCGTCCAGATGGTAGTGAGCGAGGTACGGCTCGTAGCGGGCGAGCGTGGGTGCGAGCGGCGGCGCGTCGGCGTCGAAGTTGACGAACACGAAGCCCTGCCACGTCTCCACAGCAAGTTGCGGAAGACCGAACTCGGACTTGTCGAAGTCGACCGTGCGCTCCATCGCAGGGGCGCCGAGCAGGCGGCCGTCGAGCGCGTACGTCCAGTGGTGGTACGGGCACTTGAACGTGCGCGTGTTGCCAGAACCGTCGCACACCTGCATGGCCCGGTGCTGGCACACCGCCGACAGCGCCCGCACGGCGCCGTCCTTGTCGCGAGTGACGATCACCGGCTCGTCGCCCAGCGTCACGGTGAACCAGTCGCCGGTCTCGGGGATGCGGTCCTCGCGGCCGACGCATAGCCACTCGTGGGCGAACAGCTCCTGACGCTCGAACGCGGCGACATCGGCAGACGTGTAGAGCTCGGCAGGCAGTGTCGTCGCCGACGACACGTCCGAGATCGATTCGTCGAGCATGGCCAGCAGTAATTCATCAAGTCTGTTCATGGGTCTCCTGTTTGAGCAGAAATGTGCGGATCTTGCCGACGCTGGTGCGGGGCAATGAATCGACCAGTCGATAGTGGTGGGGCCGCTTCGACTTGGCGAGCCGTTGCTCGCACCAGTCGCCGAGCGAATCGAGCAACACGTCATCCGCGACGCCCTGCTTGGCCACCACGAAGGCCATCGGTACTTCGTCGCGCACCGGGTCGGGGGCGCCGACCACCGCCGCCTCGAGCACGTCGGGATGCGCCGCCAGAACTGTCTCCACCTCCACCACCGACACATTTTCGCCTGCCACCTTCAGAATGTCCGAGCGCCGGCCATGGAAGCGGAAGCAGCCGTCAGCGTCGCGAGTCGCCCGGTCTCCGGTGAGGAACCAATCGCCGCGAAACGACGCTGCAGTCGTTGCCGCATCGTCGAGGTACCGGGCGAACAAGCTCTCGCCGCGTGCGCCGCCGACGACGATCTCGCCAACCTCACCCGGCGCGCACGAGCGGCCGGAGGCGTCGTGAAGATCGACGTGGCAGCCCGTGGTCACGTATCCCATCGTGTCCGGTCGGGGATCGCCGGGGCGATCCGTGAGTACGGCGGGGATGGTCTCGGTCATGCCGTAGAGCTGCCGGGGGCGACAGCCGAACCACTCGCTGATCGTCTCGTACTGGTCGGCGGCGAGGTTCTGGGCGAACCAGCAGTGGCGCAGCTGCAGCGCAGTCGCGGCGGGAAGTGGACCACCCCGTGCCAGGATCATCCGCAGCGGACCGGCGAACAGGCTGGCATGCGTTGCGCCGTGCCGAGCAGCCTGGGGGAGGAATCCGGAAGCGGAGAACCCCGGCATCAGGGCCACGCTGGCGCCGACGGTGATCGCCGAGGCGAACGAGTAGTACTGGGCGTTGGCGTGGAACATGGGGAGCACGACCATCTGGCGGTCACCGGCGCTGAGCCCGGCGGCGTCGGCCATCACCGACCCGGCGAAGGCGTAGTTGGCCTGGGTGATCTCGACACCCTTCGGCCGCCCGGTGGTGCCGCTCGTGAACATCACTGCGGCCCGATCGGCTGGGGCCGGGCTCGCCCGGTATCGATCAGGTGCCGGCAGCCATCCGAGCTCGATGTCGGCTTCGTCGACCTCGACGCACTCCGGCCGGCCGTCGTCCGTCCCTGCCTGCCGATAAACCGCCGACCGTGAGCTGGCGCAGAAGCCGACGACAGCCTTCGTACGCCGAAGGTGCTCAGCGAGCTCGACCGCTGTGGCCATCGGATCCGACGGGACGATCCAGGCGCCGAGGCGAGACGCAGCCAGCCAGACGGCGACGAACGTCGGGGAGCTCGTCAACGCCAGGTGGACCGGCGACCCCGGCGTGGCCCCTCGGATGCGCAGTAGGGCGACGAAGCGGTCGACGACGATGTCGAACTCGGCGTACGTCCACGCCCGAACGGCGCCGTCCGGGCGCTCGAACACGAGAAACGGCGAATCTGCGCGGTCACTGCACGCGCGGTCCCACGCCGCCGCGAACGTCGCGCTCTGTGTCACGGCAAAGGTGGTGGTGGTGGTGGTGGTCACGGCGTGCTCAGTTGGCGTCCGGGTCCCCGTACCCGCCGCCACCTGGGAGCTCGAGGCGCACGACATCGTCGGGTTGAAGGGTGATGCGCGCCTGCGTCGTGACGGGCTCGCCGTTCACGCTGAACCGTCCAGTAGCACCGGGCTCCCCACCGAAGATCCCTTGCGGCGCCTCGGTCAGACGGCTGGTGACGGCGTTGAGCTGCCACGGCCGCTTCGTGTCGACGCAGAACTCGATCGTCTGGCCGAGGCCCCCGTTCTGGCGGCCGTGTCCGCCAGAGCCAGGACGCAATGCCTTCGTGGTGAAACGGATCGGCGCCGACGCCTCGACCACCTCGATCGGCACGGCGGCAACCCCGGTCGGGTAGGAGCAGGCATCCAGTCCTGGCTTACCGGCCCGAGCACCCACACCGCCGGCGTACGTGAACATTGCGGTGATGAACGGCGTGCCATCGTCATCGTTGCCGCTCACCTGCATCGTCCAAACGGCGCCAGAACCCTCGGCCATGGCGCCGGCCGGCCGCACCTGTGACAGCGCCTTCAGCAGGGCGTTCGGCAGGAACATGCCGACCACATGGCGGGCCGTGCACGGCTGTGGCGACACAGCGTTGACGATCGAGCCCTCCGGGGCCACCATCTCGATCGGCGCCAGGCTGCCGTGGTTGTTGGGGATGTCGGGGCTGAGCACCGACCGCACCGTGAACGTCGTGTACGCGTGCGTGTAGTTCTTGACGACGTTGATGCCCCATGGGCTGGCTTCGGAGCTGCCCGTGTAGTCGACCGTGATCGTGCCGGTGTCGCTGTCGACGATGAGCGCGCACACGATCTCGATCTTGCTGCCATCGGCGAGATCGAGCAGGGCACTGGCGTGGTGGGTGCCGGGCTCGAGTGCCTTGATGCCGGTCCTCGTGGCCTCTTCGGAGCGCTCGATGATCACGTCGGCTAGGTGCTCGATGTCGTCGAGGCCGTGCTGGTCGCACAGCGCCAGCAGCCGCTGGGCGCCGATCTCGCCGGATGCCATCTGGGCATGGAGGTCACCGGCCATGTGGTCGGGTTGGCGCACGTTGGAGAGGATGAACTTCCACACGTCCTCGTTGCGCTGTCCGTCGACCATCAGCTTGACGATCGGGATCCACAGCCCTTCCTCGAACACGTCGCGCCCTCCGGCGCCGATGCCGTAACCGCCGACGTCCGTGTGGTGGATGGTGGAGCCGAACATGGCGATCATCCGCCCACCCCGCCATACCGGCACCAGCACCGTGACGTCGAGCAGTTGGCCGGCGGTCAGGTACGGGTCGTTCGTGATCAGCACGTCGCCTGGCGCCAGTGTGGCGATCGGGTGCTCGGCGAGGATGTTGGTGACGGCCATCGCCAGGCTGTTGATGTGGCCGGGCGTCCCGGTGACTGCCTGAGCGACCATTCGACCCCTGCGGTCGAACACGGCGTTGGCCAGGTCGCCGGCCTCTCGCACGATGGGGCTGAACGCCGACCGCTGCAGAGCCTTCGCCTGCTCGTTGACGGTCGAGATCAGGCTCTGCCAGCAGATCTCGAGCTCGATCGGGTCGAACGTCTTCGTCACGACGGCGCTCCTCTCGTCGCGATCAGGCTGCCCTCGCTCGACACCTCGACGCTCCAGCCCGGCCGGATCACGGCGGTTGTCTCTCGCTCCTCGACCACGGCAGGACCGTCGAACGCGACACCGCTGCCGAGATCGGATCGCCGGTACACAGGCGTGCTGACGGCCTCGACGCCGCGCTCGAACACCACGGGCCGGTGGCCGATCGGCTCGGCATGCTGTCGTTCGGACAGCGGAACCGGCTCGACGTGCTCTGCGGCGGCGAATGCCGACAGCCGCCAGGTGACGGCTTCGACCGGCACGTCGGGGATGGTCAATCCGAAGATGCGGCGGTACTCGTGCTCGAAGGCGTCGAGCACGACGGCGCCGTCGGCTGGCCACGTGTCGCCCTCACCGAGCCACACCGTCACCTCGTTGCCCTGACCGGCGTAGCGGGCGTCGAGCCCGTAGCGGAACTGCACGGCGTGGGCCAGCACGCCGGCCCCGGCCAGCACCCGGCGGCCTTCGTCTCGGAGCTGGTCGAGCAGGGCGTCGCGCTCGTGTGGATCGATGGCGTCGAGCGGTCGAGGCATGGACTTGGCGAGGTCGATCCTCACCGGTGACACCAACGTGCCGAACGCCGACAGCACACTGGCGTTTACGGGGAAGATGACGCGTTCGGAGTCGAGCAGTTCGGCGACACCGCAGGCGTGCACGGGACCGGCACCGCCGAAGGCGAGGAGTGACACGCCGCGCAGGTCGGCGCCCCGCTCAACGCCGTGCATGCGCGCTGCTGCGGCCATGTTCTGGTTGACGATCTCGTGGATGCCAGCCGCCGTGTCGATGGCACCGAGCCCGAGCTGTTCGCCGACGGTAGCCGCGGCCTTCGTGGCTGCGTCGGCGTCGAGTGGCATGTCGCCGCCGAGGAAGGCAGCCGGGTCGAGCAGCCCCAGCAGCACGTCGGCATCGGTGACGGCGGGCTCCGTGCCACCGCGACCGTACGACGCTGGGCCCGGTTCAGCCCCCGACGACTCGGGGCCCACCTTGAGCAGCCCGAATCGGTCCGTCCTGGCCAGCGACCCACCGCCGGCGCCGATCTCCACGAGATCGATCGACGGCACCGACACCGGGAATCCGGAACCCTTCTTGAATCGGTACATGCGGGCCACTTCGAACACGTTCGTGAGGTCCGGCTCGCCATGATCGATGAGGCAGGCCTTGGCCGTCGTGCCGCCCATGTCGAAGCACAGCAGGCGATCCTCGCCGAGCCGCCTGGCGAACCAGCTCCCGGCCAGCGCCCCTGCGGCCGGACCCGACTCGACGAGGCGGATCGGGATCGCCGCCGCATCCTCGGCGGACACGACCCCGCCGTTGGAGAGCATCATCAGCACCGAGCCGCCGAAGCCTTCAGCGGACAGCCACTTCTGCAGCTCGTCGAGATACGGCCCGATGACCGGCATCGTCGCCGCGTTGCAAGCCGTCGTCACCATCCTCGGGTACTCGCGAATCTGGGGCGAAACCTCGGCCGAGACGCACACCGGCACGCCGAGCTCCCTGCGAAGGTGCTCGGCGGTGGTGCGCTCGTTGGTGGCGTTGACGTACGAGTTGAGGAAGCAGACGGCGACCGACTCGACCTGCGCCGCCCGCAACGACGCAGTCACCTGCGTCAGCGACTCGGCGGACGGTGGGTGCAGGACGTCGCCGCCGGCGAC
>JACDHN010000133.1 GCA_013821025.1 Acidimicrobiia bacterium
CCCGTAAGATCGTGGGCCGTGGCAGGGCAGGCCGACGTGGTGACCGCCGAGGAACGTCCAGCCGACGGTGAGCCTCCTGACGATCGCCGACGGTGTAGTCGTGGATCTGGAGATGTTCCATCACGACACCAACGAGCTTCGGGCCTTCTTGGATGGCTCCGCGGCCGGCGCTCGGCCCGCTCCCGCCTAGTCAGCAGGCTGGAACCAGAACTCGATCTCGCACGTGGCCATCTCGAACCGTGCCCCGTGGGTCTGACCAGGCAGCACGTGGTACCAGTCGCCCGGGCCGTATCGGCTCTCGTGCCCATCGACGAGCAGTACCAGCTCGCCTTTGGTGATCACGCCGACGTTGTCCGTGTCGTGATGATGGTCTGGGATCGTCGTCCCGCCCGGGTAGGTGGCGAAGAGGACCTCGCAGCCGTCCGCAGCGAGGCGGTGAGCGTCGAACGGGCCGTCGAAGGCGGGCAGCTGCGCGATCTGGATTGGGAAGGGATCTGTGCTCATGCGGTTTCCTTCGTTGTGATGAACTGGCGGATGGTGTCCATGGCTCCGAGCAGCCCAGTCACCTGCTTGCGGTTCAGTCGGTTCGTGGAGGGCTTCCATTCGGGCGTTGGCACGCCGTGCCACTCGGGCGAACAGCGCCGCACCGTCCTCGGTCAACGTCACCACTCGTCGCCAATGATCATCGTCGCCCGGCGTGCCTCGTGGCAATGACAACGTTGATTCTCAACAGAGGCTCCCACATCATGATCACTCGCGGTCTGTGCGGAGGCCGGCGAGGACGATCTCGACGTAGCGCTCACGGACCGCGGCCGGTACCGGGTCTCGAGGTACGCCGTTCACCAAAGCGAGAAGGTCGGCGGCGGTGAGGTCGGGCCTGATCGAACCCTCTGTGATGGCGGAGTCGAGAAGACGGACGATCGCCTCCCATGCCCGCCGCTCCGGTGTGCCCGGGTCGAACGCGACCGTGCCGTCAAGACTTGGCGCCAACGCGCCGAGCGATGTCGCCGCTTCTTTCACAGCGGCATCGGCGGCGTGACGGTCGGCGACGACCCGGAACAAGTCGTGCAGCTCGGCACCGGGCGAGGCGCCGGCGGCAACCCGCGCTGATGCGGCGTCTGCGGCGGCGGCAAGCTGTTCCACGGAGTCGTGCACGACTGCTGCGATCAAAGCCGCCTTGGTCGGGAAGTGACGGTAGAGCGTGCCGACGGCGACACCAGCGTTCCGAGCGATGTCGTCCATCGACGCCGCGGGCCCGTGATGGCGCACCAGCTCTCGCGCCTCCTCGAGGATTCGCACCAGATTGCGGGCGGCATCGGATCTCACCTTTACAAGATGAACCATCGCTCACTATGTTTGCAAACATGAACGCAGGCTCATCTTTCGAGGTGCCGTCGCTCGAGGGAAAGGTCGCCCTCGTCACTGGAGCCAACTCTGGGCTCGGGCTCGCAGCGAGCCGTGTCCTCGCCAGCCACGGCGCCAAGGTGCTGATGGCGTGCCGGAACGCCGCCAAGGCCGAGGCGGCTGCGGCGGAGGTGCGCATGGGTGCGACCGCCGGTGTGGAGGTCGTGCCGCTCGACCTGGCCAGCCTGACCTCGATCGCCGCGGCCGCCAAACTCGTGGTGGACCGCGAGTCCCGCCTCGACCTGCTCTTGAACAACGCCGGGCTGATGGCAATCGACGAGTCCGAGACCACGGACGGCTTCGAGACGCAATTCGGCGTGAATCACCTCGGCCACTTCGCCCTGACCGCCGGTGTCGCGCCACTCGCACTCGCAACCCCAGGCTCGCGGATCGTGACCATGTCGAGCATGGGTCATCGCCTCGGCCGGCTCGACCTCGACGATCTGTTCTTCGAACGTCGCGGCTACGACCGATGGCGTACGTACTTCCAGAGCAAGCTGGCCAACCTGCTGTTCACGGCAGAACTGCACCGACGTCTCACCGCCGCCGGCTCAACGACCTTGGCGCTTACCGCTCACCCAGGCGCCTCCAACACCGAACTCGGTCACGAGGGCAGCGGCATCACCAACAAACTGGTCAAGCCCTTCATGCCGCTCACGCAGTCAGCCGACGACGGGGCGCAGCCGATCCTGCGGGCGGCCACCGACCCCGACGCCCGCAGCGGCCAGCTCTTCGGCCCCCGCTGGGTCGTGCGCGGCGGACCAGTGGTCGAAACCCCGAGCCGCCGCGCCCGCAACCCCGACGACGCCCGCCGGCTCTGGGAACGCTCCGAAGAGCTCACCGGCCTGACGATCGCCATTCCGGCCTGAACTGGTGAAGCCCGTTGCCATGCAGCGCTCGGCGTGATCATCTGATCAACCCTCCTCGGGTGGACGCACTTCGCTGAACTGGTGCAGGAGCAGTAGGTCGTAGGTGATCTTCATCGAACCGCCAATGATGAGCGGCCAGCCGAAGGTCGAGTGCCCGAGCATCCAGCCGGCCGCGATCGGCGGAAGTGCCGATGCCAGGCTGCGCGGGACATTGGTGATGCTCGCAGCAGCGGGACGTTCCGCCGGTGACACGACCGCCATGACGTAGGAGGTGCGGGCCGGGACATCCATCTGCGACAGCGTGGCGCGAGCCAGGAGGCAGGCCACCGCAGACGGCGCCGTCGGCATGAAGGCGGCGAGGATCAACAGACCGTTGGCCGGCAGGTGGGTGAACACCATGGTCCGCACCAAACCGATGCGTCGGGCGATCCGAACTGCGACGAGCGCCGAGAACGCCGAGAGCACGCCGGCCCAGAAGAAGACAGCGCCGGTGACACCGATCGACAGGCCGTAGCGCCGTTGCAACCACAACACGAGCAGGGCGGTGATGACGAACCCTCCGCCGAAGGCGTCGAGGCTGAACAGCGCAGCGAGCCGGTAGACCATGCGCCGAGAATCACCGAGCGCGCTCGGCGGTGGCGCGCCGACTCGCTCGACGGCCGGCGAGAGGCGTCGGTACCTGACGAGCACGATGACGCCGAGCAACGCGTAGCCGCCGAACGCCCACCTCACCGAGCTTGTGGTGGATGCACCGAATCGCTCGCCGACCCATAACGGAACACCGGCACACAGCGCTCCCACGGCGGCGACGAGCGCACCGATCAAGCTGTAGCGGGCGAACAACGCGGTGCGCTGGTCGTCGGGGGCGGTGGCGGGCAGCAGGGCTTGCTCGGTCGGCAGGAACACACTGACATCGCCGCCGCTCGGGTTCAGTGTGCCGATCAACCCGACGAGCGCAAGCGCCCAGAAGGAACTGAACGCAGCGAACCCCAGCCCGGTGGCGACCATCAACAGGGAGACCAATTGAAGCAACCGTCGCCTCGGGTAGGCGTGCGCACGCAGTCCTACAGCCAACGCGAGACCGGCCGAACCCAAGAGGGTCAACGTCACAACGATCCCGATACGGACGTCCGAGAGGCCGACCGAGGCGAGGTACGCCGCCAGCAGGACGCTCACGAAGCCATCGCCGAACGCCCTGATTCCGCGGGTCTCGAGCAAGAGCGACGCATCGCCACTCGCGCCCGGCGGGAGAAACCTAGACATCACACCCTCATCATGCGATGCGAGCGAGGCCAGTTCACACGATGGTTACAGCTCGGCAGCGTCCAGGTCGGGTGTGGCGGCTTCGGACGGCGGGCTCCAGTCGACGGCAGCGACGATCCGCCACGCGGCGACGAGCAGGGCCGCCCCTACGAGCAGACCCACAGTCAGCCGGCTGGCGTCGTAGCCGGGCTGCGGCGGCGGGGCGAATGGCACAGCGGTCCACCGGCAATCATGCCCAGCCTGGCGAGAACCCCGACTTCGACACCAGCGTGTACCACGGCGGCGACCGGAACCGCCTGATCGGGCTCTCGACCAGCGGCGACGCCTTCACGTTCGCCGAGAACGTCCTCAACGACACCGAGTTCGCCGGTGCCTGCTGGAGCCCCGACGGCGAGTTCCTCTTCTGCAACGTCTTCGGGGACGACGAAGCAGAGTCGGGCGGCACGGTGGCCATCACCGGCCCCTGGCACAAGGGCGCGCTCTGAACGAGCGCTAGACACCGAACGAAGCGGACTGGGTGGCAGCCACGGCGTCGGCGGGGCCGCTGAGCTTGGCCCGGCTGTGACGCTGGCGACCGTAGATGAAGAGTGCGAGCTCGCCGACGGGGCCAGACGCCGTCACCTTGGGTTCGTGGCGGTTGGCGACGATGGCGTCGCGGCCCGGCGCCTCGAGCACCAATCCGGCCGGAGACTTGCGAGCCAACATTCGGGATCCCCTGGACAACGTCGAGTACACGTCGTCCTGCAACTCTTCGTCGAGGGTGCGCGGCGCCCACTGGTCCTGAGCCCTACGTACGTCCTCGTGGTGGATGAAGAACTCGATCGTGTTGACGAAGCGGTCGACGCCGTGGACATGGGTCGGCGACCATCGCGGCGGACCCGTGCGCACTCGCTCGATGATCTCCTCGAAGTCGCGTTCGGACTCTTGGACGCGCACCTTCTCGGCGTAGCTGGCGAGCGGGTGGACGAGGATGCCGATTGCTCCGTCGGGTCGACGCTCGCGTACGACGAGGTGGGCGGCAAGGTCCCGCACCTTCCAGCCGCCGCACAGCGTCGGGGCTTCCGGTCCGACGTGCAGCATCAGGTCGCAAAGCTGCTGACGCTCGTGCTGGGCGGACGTTGCCATGGCCGCAGGGTACCGGTGTGGTCGAGCACCAGGCCCGGGGGTGTCCGTCAGATGGCGATCAGCGTGATCGGGATGACGAACAGCATGGCAGCGAAGGCGGCGAGGCGTTTCTGGGAGGTGAGCGCCCACTGGGCGATCTCGAGGCACACCCGACGCAGCACCGGATAGGCGAACGTCAGCAGCAACAGCGTCCAGATCGTGACTGTGACCGTCACGGCGACCACCACTCGCACACCATCCTGGTTGCCCAGCACGATGGCCGCCACGAGCGTGTCGGCCAGTGTCGTGATGTTGGCCCCGGCGATGTAGGGCAGCGTGTTCGCTCTTCGCAGCCTTCCCTTGGCGACGATCGGCACGAGCAACGTGAGCGACACCGCAACGGACAACGTCAGCAAGGTGACCCCGCAGCCCACGAGGAACATCGGCCACTTGCGCGTGTACCAGGAGTCTTCGCTCTCGAGGCGGTCTCCGGTCATCGCAGGCAATGCCCGATCAAAGGCGCTGAAACCGATGAGCAGCACGACCAGGCCGAAGGGGAACAGCAACCAGTCGGGGGCGACATCGCGCAGCAGGTCGGCGGCCCATCCGAAGGCGCTATCGGTGAACGACGTCAAGCCCGGCGACGTGCCGATGTCGAGCGAGTCGAAGGCGCCGCGGTCGAGCAGCACGTACCCGACGACGGCGCCGGGCACGTACACCATCGACGTCATCAGCAGCGACAGCACGCCGATCGAAACGGGCGCCCGCCGGCTGCCCTCGTTGCTCTTGCGCAGGGCGTAGATGACACCGACCACCAGCACGACGAACGCGGCGCCGAGCCGGGACCCCGTCAGCATCGTGAACGCCTGGTCGCGGTCGATGGCGTCGCCTTCGAGCAGCGCCAGCGAGGAGGCAGCCATCGGCGATCCCGACAGCACGATGCACGCACCAAGCCAGCCGAGACCGAGGGTGCTCCAGGCGTTGTCGGTGAACACCGACCCCTCGAGTGTCCCGATCAACTCCCGGGCGCCCTCCTTCATCAGTCCCAGCGCCGTGACGAACAATGCCAGCCCGAGAACGAGGAACATCAGTCGCAGCGGCCACGGCCGAAACCTCTCCTCGACGACGGAGACGACGATGTCCTCGTCGGGTAGCTCGCGACCCTCGATGTGGCTGATCAGCGTTGGCTCGTCTTCGGTCACCGAGACAGGCAAACACATTTCGAATGCTCGACCCGCACATCGGTCGACCCGGCACGCGTCGAGCTGCCGGCTTGCCGCCGGTCCTCAGGACGCCAGTGCAGTGGATGGCTGCGGCTGGTCGCACACCTCGAGCGCGATGTCGACGAGCCGCTGGGCCACGGGTGACAGCGTGCGGCCGGCCCGCCAGGCGAGGCGAACGTCGCGGGGCGTGATCGGCGGATCGAGATCACGGATCGCCAACTCTGGGTCGTCGCGGTCGATGGCCATGCGTGCCATCACGGCCATGCCCATGCCGGCGCGGACCATCGCCAGCACGGCGCCGTTTCCTCTGCTCCGGAAGACGTAGCGCGGCTGGACACCCATCGCCAGCAGTCCCTCGTTGACACGTTTGTGGCAGGAGCCTTCGTGCTCGCCGACGAGCGGCACGCCGACCAGGTCGTCGGCCCCGATCGGTCCGTCGCCCACGCTGTCCGCGCGGGCCACGACGACGTACGGATCCATCTTGAGGTGGACCGTTTCGAACTCGCCCGGCTCGCCGTTGTTGCCGATGAAGAACGACACGTCGGTGGTGCCGGCGCGAAGCCAGTCGACGAGCTTGTCGTCCTCGAACGCTTCGACCAGTTCGATGTCGAGCTGAGGACGCTCGCTCAGCAACTGGCGGACGATCTGGGGCAGTAGCCCCGTGGAGATCGACTCGAACGTGCCGATCCGCAGGCGGCCCGTCGCCCCGTGCTGGAACTCGTCGAGATCCCGCGACGTCGCTTCGACGCGATCCAGCAGCACCCTGGCGTGTTCGAGCAGGCGCTCGCCGAGCGGGGTCAGCGTCACCGGTCTCGGGCCGCCGGGCCGGTCGAACAGCGGCGCGCCGACGAGACGCTCGAACGAGGCGATCTGCTGGCTGATGGCGCTCTGCGTGTAGCCCAAGAGGACGGCAGCGCGGCCGAACGTGCCCGTTGTGGCCACGGCGTCGAGGGCGATCAGGTGGCGCATCTCGAGATCCCGGAGTCGGTCCATTAGCGATCACGATAGCTAATCAGTACCACCACTAGCAATCGCTATCACTTGTCGTTCTGATTCCTTACCCTGATGCTCATGAGAGCGATCAACAGCCTTGACCTCGAACGTCTGGCGCACTGCATCGCCGAGGACGGCATCGAATCGGTGGAGGATGCCGTCGGCAGCGTCGTGTGGCGCGCTCGAGTGGCCGGCGTCTGTGGCTCGGCCGTCGACGTGCTGGGCGATTCGTCCCAACCGCCCGTGGCCCGCCAGCGGGCGTTCGGCCTTATCGCCGGCCGCCTGGCCTGACGCGCTTCACATCGGTCGCCGTTTTCGGGCAGAGCTTGCGGACCTAGCGTTCCCCGGTATGTCGTACGACTCTGAGTCGCGGTCACCGTCGACGCCGCCAACCTACGGCCACCGGCCATTGCACGAGGATCCGGCGATCC
>JACDHN010000134.1 GCA_013821025.1 Acidimicrobiia bacterium
GCACGTCGGTGGCCCAGATGCCGCCTTCCGAGACGATCACCGGGTTGAGCTCGATCTCGGTCAGCTCGGCGTGTTCGAAGGAAAGCCGCGACACTCTGACGATCACATCGACGAGCCGATCGGCGGGGAGACCGGCCTCGTGCAGCGCCATCGCCACGCGACTCGTCTCGAGGAGTTGGCGGGCACCGGACGGTGACAAGGGCGCCAGGCGGTGCACGCCGGAGTCGATCACGTCGGCCTGCACTCCGCCGAGCCCGACGTCGACGACCGGTCCGATGCGTTCGCCGGCTCGTGCCCGTACGCGCACGTCGACGCCGGGCGGCACCATGCGCTGGACGGTGACCGACGCCGCATCGTCGCCGAGTGACTCGCGCATGGTGCCGAACGCCATGACCACGTCGTCGTCGTCGGTCAGGTCGAGTGCCACGCCGGCGTGCACGGACCGCCCGATGCGGCGTCGCTGCGCCTTCATGCCGACGGGATAGCCGATGCGCCGTGCCTCGACGACTGCGCTCTCGGCGCTGTCGGCGTCTCCGGCAGTCGCCACGGGGATCCCGTAGCTCTCCAGCACACGGCACGTCTCGGCGAACGACAGCTCGTCGGTCCCAGCCGCGAGGGCGGCGTCGATGATCGCATGGGCGTCGTCGAACAGCACATCGGCGAGGTCGTCCGACGCTCCTTCCGCTTCCAACGCCCTCCACTGACCGTACGCCCACATGCGACCGAGCACCGCTGCGGCCGTCTCGGGGAACGAGAACGAAGGCACCTGCGAGCCGCTCAGCACCGGCCCGTCACGCGAGCCCAGCATCACTGCCAGGACTGGCTTCGTGGCTCCGCCGGCGGCCCGGTCGATCTCGGGTGCCACGTTGCTGACCGTGGCCTCGACGGCCGGGGCATAAATGACCAGAAGTGCGTCGATGTCTTTGTCGGACAGCGTCGCGGTGATGGCGGCGGCATACTCGCCGGACGGGGCCCGATGGTTCACGCGGAGGCGCTGCGGCGCCGTCACGAGCCCTGCGGCTGTGAGCGCCGCCTCGGCGAGCGTCCCGGGGCTGCGCGAGTTCGTGAGCACGGCGACACGGGGGCCGGCGGGGATGGGTTGGCTGGCCAGCACCCGAGCGGTGTCGAGCAGCGCCGTCACGGTCGGCACCTCGATCACGCCTGCCTGCTGGTAGATGGCGCCTGTGGAGTCGGTGATGGCGGCGGCGCCCGTGCGCACAGCGACGATCGGACGAGTCCTGGCTACCCGGCGGGCGATGCGGGCGAACTTGCGCGGGTTGCCGAACGTCTCCGTGTACAGGGCGATCACCGACGTGGCCTCGTCGTCCGACCAGAACTGCAGGAGGTCGTTGCCCGACACGTCGCACTTGTCACCGAGCGACACGAACCACGACAGCCCGAGCGAGAGGTCGGCGGCCTGGCGCAGGAGCGAACCGCCGAGCGTTCCCGACTGCATCGACACGGCCACGTTGCCAGGTGGTAGGTGCACGTCGACGAGCGCCGCCTGAAAACCGATGTTCGGCGAGGCGATGCCCATGCTGGCTGGCCCGATGACACGCATGCCCGAGTGGCGAGCCTCCGCCACGAGCGACGCCACGTCGACATCAGACTCCTCGAGGTCGGTGACGATCACGGCGCCGCGGACGTGCTTGGTGATGCATTGACGAACGGTGGCGACGACGTCGGCGATCGGCACGGCGATGACGGCCAGTGACACGTCGTCGGGGATGTCGATCACCGAGCGGTAGGCGTGGACGCCACCCACCGTGTCGTGATTGGGGTTCACGGCGTACAACGGTCCCGAGAAGGAGCCTCGCAGATGCCGCCAGAGTGCGTCGCCCACGGTGCGCGGTGTATCCGACGCCCCGACGACGGCCACCGTGCGTGGCAGCAGGAGCCGGGCCATGGCCTTGCTGTCGGCGCGCTGTTCGCGGCGCTCGACTGAACCGACGAACGCGGCGTCGTCGGTGAGATCGAAGTCCACGTCGATCACACCGCTGTCGAACTTCTGGTGCACGGGCCATCCGGCCTTGGCGAAGACCGTGAGCATGGCGCGATTGTCCGCCAACGTCTCGGCCGTGAAGCGCGTGATGCCATGGCCACGGGCGATGGCAGCCAGGTGCTCCAACAGCAGCGTGGCGATGCCCTTGCCGCGGTGATCGTCGTCGACCATGAACGCCACCTCGGCGTCGTCCCGGCTGGCCCAGCGTTCGTACGACGCCCACCCGATCAGATCGTCGCCGCGCCACACGGCGAGCGCCGTGCGGTGGTCCGGGTCGACTGCGGTGAAGTAGTCGGCCATCTCGGGCGTCATCTCCGGCTTCGGGGAGAAGAAGCGCCGGTAGATGCTGTCGGGCGACTGGCGGCGGTGGAACGCCCGCAATGCTTCGGCCTCGCCCGGCACCATGGCCCGGATCATCACCGACTCTCCGTCGGCCAACACGACGTCGGCAGTCCATCGCTCGTTGGCGAGGTCGGAATCGTCGACAGTGCCGGTCACCCGCCCAATAGTGCCATCCTCGCGCGGTAGCGCACCGAGAGCCGCGCTGTACCGAGGCCTGCGGTGGGCGATGCCTTCAACGGCGCACGCTTCGACACGGGAGGGCTGTGGGTGACTGAGTCCGTCAACCTGCCATCCGAACGGAACCAAGCGCTAGCGGTTGCAGGTGTGGTACAGAATGCCGGGATGCGGGCCTCGGTGATGCGTGCGGCGGTGACTTCGGGCTTTGGAGGTCCTGAGCGCTTGGAGGTGCTCGACGATGTCGCGGTCCCTGAGCCGGCTGCGGGAGAGGTGCTTGTCGAGGTCGGGGCGTGTTGTTGCAACAACTCGGACATCTGGCTTCGTGAGGGCTCCTACGGGCGAGAGGATGACTCTCAGGCGCAAGCTGGCTGGTTGCGCGAGGTTGAACCGCCGAGATTTCCGCTGATCCAAGGCGCTGACATCGTGGGGCGGATCGTCGAGACCGGCGAGGGCGTGGAGCAGGGTTGGCTCGGCCGGCGGGTCCTCGTCGATACCACGTTGCACGACGCCGCAAGCACAGAGCCGTACGGCATCGCTGGGATCTTCGGTTCTGAACGCGATGGAGGCTTCGCCGAGTACGCGACCGCTCCCGTGACAAGCCTTGGCGTGGTTGAGGTCGACGACCTCTCGGACGTGGAGGTCGCGGCGCTGGGGTCGGCGTCGTTCGTCACGGCGATACGAATGCTCAAGCGAGCGCGACTTGTCGAAGGTGAGCTGGTTCTGATCGCTGGGGCGTCGGGCGGGGTCGGATCCGCCGCAGTGCAGCTCGGCAAGCTACGAGGAGCGCAAGTCATCGCGCTCTCCGACCCCGGCAAAGCCAACACGATTCGCGATCTCGGTGCCGATGCCGTCGTCGCCAGCCGAGACCTCGATCTCCCGAACGCGGTCCGAGCCGCCTGTGCCGGACGCAACATCGACGTCGCAGTCGACGTCGTTGGGGGCCCGCTGTTCTCTATCCTGCTGACGCTTCTGCGCCCGCTTGGGCGCTACGTCACCGTGGGCGCAGTTGGCGGACCGGTCGTCGCGCTCGATTTGCGCACTCTGTATCTCAAACACCTCGAGCTCCTGGGTTCCACGCTGGGCACTGTCGAGGACTTCCACGAGCTCATCGCATTGATCAACCAGCGCAAGATCAGGCCGTTAGTCGCACAGACCTTTCCCCTCGAAGACATCCACGCCGCCCAAACGGCCTTCAGGAACAAACAGACGGCCGGCAACATCGTCATCCGCATAGCCCGCGAGCGGCGAGATAACTGACCACCGCACAACGACGAACGCGCGGTGGCCGTGTGTGGAGCTGCCACAGAGACGGCCTCCTCACGGGACTGTCCGTTCATGCCATCATGTCCGGGGGTTCCAGCCGCCGAAGTGAAGAGGGGATCGTTGATGACTGTGTACGTCGTAGGAACGGACGGATCCGACACCGCAGCCAAGGCTGGCGAACGCACCGCCGAGCTCGCTCTCGCGACCGGCGCTTCGATCCATGTCGTGTGCGCCTTCACCCGACGCGGCGCGACGACCGTCGGACTCGGCTCCGACGTCTTCACCATCTCGGAGATCGCCGAGGCCGAGCAGATCGCCGAGCAGCAGGCCGCGATCTACCGTGCCGCCGGGATCACTGCGACTGTCTCGGCGTGTGAAGGCAAGCCGGCAGCCGCCATCCTCGAAGAGGCCGAGCGTGTGGAGGCCGACATGATTGTCGTCGGCAATCGGCGGATGCAGGGCGTGCAACGAGTCCTTGGTGCGGTGGCCAACGACGTTGCCCACCACGCGCCCTGCGACGTGCTCGTCGTCAAGACCGTGTAGCCCACGCCTGCCTGAACATCGAGGTTTCGACGTCTCCTTGTCACATCTGCCGGGTCTCGTTCGTCACCGCTATGACGGAACGCGACGAGGGAATGTGACCGATGGACGAACACGAGTGGCTGGCGGAGCGATTCGAGGCCAACCGGGCCCGACTCAGGGCGGTGGCCTACCGGATGCTCGGCTCGCTGAGCGAGGCGGACGACGCCGTGCAGGAGTCTTGGCTCCGCCTCAGCCGTTCCGACACGAGCGCGGTCGAGAACCTGGGCGGATGGCTGACAACGGTTGTTGCCCGGGTGTGCCTGGACGTGCTGCGCTCGCGCAAGTTGCATCGAGAGGAGTCCCTGGACGCGCACGTGCCCGAGCCGATCGGGAGCCGCGAGGACGGGATCGACCCGGAGCAAGAAGCGCTGCTGGCCGACTCGGTCGGTCTGGCGCTGCTCGTGGTGCTCGAGACGCTGGCTCCCGCCGAGCGGGTGGCGTTCGTGCTGCACGACATGTTCGCCGTGCCGTTTGACGAGCTTGCTGCCGTCGTGGGGCGCTCGCCGGGCGCAGCAAGACAGCTCGCCAGCCGCGCCCGCCGCCGGGTGCAGGGAGTGGCCACGGTTCCCGACGCCGATCTCACCCGCCAGCGAGAAGTTGTCGATGCCTTCCTCGCTGCCTCGCGCGGCGGTGACTTCGATGCGCTGCTCGCGGCGCTCGACCCAGACGTCGTGTTCCGAGCCGACAGCGCTGCCATGCCTTCGGGCGCATCCAGGGAGGTCCGCGGTGCGCCGGCCGTCGCCAAGCAGTTCTCGGGACGTGCCCGGCTCGCACAACCGGCGCTCGTGAACGGAGCCGTAGGAATTGTCGTCGCTCCGCTCGGACGGCTGTTGATGGTGCTCAGCGTCACGTTCACACGCGGGAAGATCGCCGAGATCGATGTGATCGCAATACGAGGCGGATCTGGTGGAGATCCAGGAGGCGACAGGCGCCGCCATCGCCCAGCGCACGATGCTCAGCGCCGCCAGGTTGTTCGTGTCCGATGGTGTGGTCGAGTGGAACGGCCACCATTGGGGCCACCGCCCGACTGCAGCAGCGCGGCTGTGGTCGGTGACACGGGTGACGCCGGGGGCGTCCCCACGATGTGATCGAAGGCGTGCTCGACTTGTGCGTGCACTGGCTCTCGCCCGGTCAGGCGGGTGGCACGGTGGTGCTGGTGCTCGCCCCCTCGGCCGAGCTGCGCGGCGGCGTCGACTACGCCGACTCCTTCCCGTGCCCGCCGGTATCGGTGCGCCGCCGCCAGCACTTCCCGGCGTTCCTCGCCGCCATGGCTCAGACCGATCTCGCAGTCGTGCTCGATGCCGACGGCACGGCCCGACGCATGGGCGTCGGCCTGCGCTCGAGCGCCGAGGCCGATCGGTTGGTCAGCGACGCCAGGGGCATGCGGCACCGCTCGGCGCGGCGATTCAGCTTCGACCATCCCGAGACGCTCGTGTTCGTGGTCAGCGAGGACGGCCCCGTCACCGTGTTCAGCGACGGTGCGGCAGTGGCGTTCGCCGAGCCGAGCATCCGCGGCATGGCGGCGCGCCCGGTCGCCCCGACGGACCACCAGCGATGCGTACGGTGCCGTCGCCTCGTGGAAGTGGTACACGGCGTCTCGTTGCCGCAGGCTGCCGCCTGTCCCGTGTGCGGCGAGACGGAGGGTTTCGAGGAAGCCACGATCGTCGGGGTCGTGAAGGAGGTGCCATGGCTCACCGCGGGGGGCCGCTCGGTTGCGCCGACCGTGTCCTCGCCGCCGGCCCACCTCGATCTGGGCGACGTCGGCGTCGTCCAGCGCTGACGGTGTTCACAGGTCGAGCGAGCGGGCGATGGTGACCATCTCGCCCACCTCGACGTTCGATTCCAGCCGGTACTCGAGATCGTCGGTGGTCCACAGCACCACTGTGTCGGCCGCCAGCAGACGCTGGGGTGTGCGCAGGATGTGGTCGCCGATGATCGACAACGCACTCTCACCGAGGTCGTCCACGAGTGTCACTGTCGCGCCGGTGTCCACCAACTTGGAGTAGAGGTCAGCTCCCTGCAAGCCGACGGGTTGGATCCACAGCGTCGTTGCGCCAGTCGGCCACACGAGCAGCACGCCACCCTCTGGCGGAGCGAGGAGGGCTCCCGGCGCGCCGAGCTGTGTGTCGTCCGTTGCCGGCAGCGGGCGACCGAGGCGCCGAGCCGCGTCGTCGGCCGTGATCTCCACCGCTCCGACCTGCAGCTCGGGCAGCTCGTCCCGATCCACCGCGCCTACGAGTCTGACCTCGGTCTGGCCGATCGAGAACCAGTCGGCCAGCGTGCGTCGTACCGGGCTTACCACGACGGCCGACAGCGCCACGGCGACGAGCACGGCAGCGATCAGCCAGACTCGCGATCGAGATCCTGAGTGCACAAATGCGTGTCTTGCCTGCGTTCTGCAAGCAGAATCGCAGAGGTGCAGTTCTGAGCGCAGGGGTCGGGTGTCTGGCGCAGACTCGTCCACCAGCAGATGTCGGCCAACACTGCGCAGCACTACTTCGAGCCGGGCGTCGCTGAGGTCGGTCACTGGTCAGGTCGTTCAGAGGTATGGCCCGGGTTCTGCGCGGGCTGTTCATAGCCTGCGCCTCCAGGCGCTTGGACGGCCGCATCATGAACGGTCACGGCGTCACCTGCGCAACGGTGGTCAGTTCGTGGCGAAGGCGTCCCATGGCCCGCGACAGGCGAGACTTGACCGTGCCTGCCGGGCAGTCCAACGCCTCGGCGATCTCTCGCTCGGTGAGCTGTTCGAAGTGGCGGAGGGCGATCACGAGCCGGTCCTCGGACCCGAGCCGGTTCATCGCCGCGATCACCTGTTGCCGCTCGACATCGGTCACGACGGTGTCCTCTGGCCCCGGTTCGGCCGCCGGGCGCCTGCCGCCGACGCGCAGGGCGAGGCGCGCCTGGCGTCCCAGGG
>JACDHN010000399.1 GCA_013821025.1 Acidimicrobiia bacterium
CGACAAAATGATCCAGATCGCGTCGGGGAGCCACAGGCGCACGCGAGTGTCCAGATGCCGAGAGTTCTCGCAGTGCCTGTTCACACGTCCATTCGGAATCGAGCACGAACACATCGCGTCGAGGCATGAGCACCTCGTCGAGCCGCCGCTCGGCGATCTCGAACGCGCCGTCGATGATGAGGCGTTGCTCTGCGGTGAAGCTCATCTGTGCAGCGACCATCTCTCGCAGCTCCTCTGCTGTGAGCTCCTCACGTTGTCGGTCGGGATCGGCACCGAGCACGCGTACTGCGACGTCGGTGGAGTGCGACAGCAACCACACAACCGGACGCGTCAATCGCGAAAGGAACGCCAATGGTCGAGCCATAGTCATGCCCCAGCGCTCGGCCCGCTGCATGGCAACGCGCTTTGGGGGAGCTCGCCGAAGACGAGCGTCACGTAGGAGAGCAGCAACGTGACGATCACCACCGCCGCTGGGCCAGCGGCACTCCCGAGGAAGTCGAGAGGTTTCTCGAGGGGAGCTGCGAGCGATACTGGAGCAGCGGCCGACGCCAGGAAGCCGGCCAGCGTGATCCCGATCTGGATGGTGGCCAAGAACTGGTTCGGTTGACGTGCCAGGCGGGCCAGCACAGCACCGGTCGCAGACTGGTTCTCCAGACGTTGCAGTTGGACCTCGCGTAGTGAGACGAGGGCCAGTTCGGTCCCTGCGAACGCTGCATTGATGACGACCAAGACAAGGACGAGGCCCAATTCGGGGAGGACTTCACTCACAGTTGCTGTGCTCCTTCAACGACGACGGTTCCGCAGATCTGCTCCTGACGAAGACGCGCCAGAGCGCGAAGCGGTCGGGCGTCGGTGTGCGACCGCCCAGTAGGCGGCGCGTCAGTACAGAGTCGGGGGACCGCGACGCGTGGAAGGAGCTTCGCCGAGTTGGCGGTTCACACGGTTGTCATCGGAGGAACGAGTCTCCGTCGCGAGCGCGCGCCGTTCGTGCGCGACCGTCGTCGTCGGAGCGGCAGTCGTCACGGGCTTTCCGGTCGCTCGCCTGACAATGGTCCTGGTTGCCGTGCGGCTCTCACCGTGAGAGCCCACGGCTTCCACGGTCGTTTCGACGGCCGGCCCAGGCGGGGCGGGTTCAGCGAGCCCACCGACGGAGAATCCGCATGGGGCGAGCATGTCACCAACACGCCGATCAGTCGCACCGGGCCACGAACTGCGGGTCGAAATTCGGAGGGAGAGTTCATCTGACTGCCCCCAAGGGTACCGATCGCTACGGCACCCCGAGGGCGAGTCGTGGATCAACGGTCCTTGGTCAACTTGTCCTTGACGTCGTCGACCTTGTCCTTGATCTTGCCGCCGGCCTTGTCGGCCTTGCCCTCGCGCTTCAGATCGTCGTCGTCGGTGAGGTCTCCGACCGCTTCTTTGGCACGGCCCTTCATCTCGTCACCTTCACCAGCCATGAGTCAATCCTCTCGATATTGTTGCAGTTGAGCGGGCTGCCCAACACGAGCCGGAACATACCTCAGGGAGGCCGTTGTGAAACGTCGCCATCAGCCATGGCCGTCGGACGAAACCTGAGCCCGCTTCGAGGCGGTGGTCTTGCGTACCGGTGACTTCTTGGCCGTCGACTTCTTGGCCGGCGACTTCGCCGGCGACTTCTTCGCCGACCTGGTTGTCGCCGACCGCTTCGCCGACACCTTGCGGGCCGGCGTCTTCCTCGCCGGTGCCGACGGCTCGCCAGTGGGTTCGAGCGGCGGCGCCGCGGCCGGGGGAGCGGGGACGCTGCTGCGACCGAAGCCGGGGATCCGCAGACCGAACATGCCACCTGCCGACTCGGCCAGCGAGACGAGCGGGGCCAGGCGGCCGCTGAGGTCCATCATCGCCCGCATGAACTCGCCGACATCGATCGGGAACGCCACGATCCGCTGAGTGAGATCATCGGCTGTGCGAACCGTGCGAGTCAGCTGGGGCAGCACGGCGCGCACCGGCTCCTCGAGGTCGTTGAGCAACCGGTTCACGCGGGCCGCTGTCTCGTTGAGGTTTTCCATGGTGGCGTTGAAGTTCTCGACTCCGCGCATCACCTCATCGGCGGCGCGACGGAGTTGATCGATAGAGCGGATGCCGGCGGCGAACGGTCCGGCGACCAGCCCGACGATCTCCGACAACGGATCGAACTGACTGGACGTTGGCGACCCCTCTGACATGCCGTCACGGTACTGCTCCGAGCGCACACTACGATTTCGTCATGACGCAAGAAAGGCGGTGCAGGTGGTGCAGGAGAGTGCTGCCGCCTCAGACCGGTCGGGGCCGTCCACGTGAGTTCTGCTCACAGCGCTGCCGACAATGGGACTGGGTCGCTCGGCAGCGTGCCAGTGAGCTCGAGCTCAGCGAGGACGAGCTGGTCATCGCCAGATCCAGTCTGGACGAGCTGCACGACGAGCTGTACGTGTTGGCCTGCGCCGTGGAGGACGCCGAACTCGATCTGGTGGCCGCCGGACCCAAAGCACCCGCAACAGAGATCCGCCGCATCCTCGACTGGCTACTCGACGCCGCCAGACCACTGCGAGACCGCGGGGCCCCCACAAGCCGCTGACGTGCCCACTCGTCGGTGGGGCGATGATTATGGTCTTCGGTAGGCGATGAT
>JACDHN010000400.1 GCA_013821025.1 Acidimicrobiia bacterium
CCGACCGTCCACGCGGACGAGCACGAGGCCGACCGCCCGCAACACGCCGAGGTGCTTGGACACCTGCGGCTGGCTGAGGCCGAGCCGGTCGACGAGCTCGCCGACCGTTGCCTCCTCGGTGCCCAAAACGTCGAGGAGATGGCGTCGACTCGCTTCGGCGACGGCGTTGAACGCATCGGTCGTCGTCGCTGTGCGAGCCACGAGTCCATCGTATGTCGATATAGGAATATGTCAACCCCAAATCGAGTCCCTGATCGAACTCGTGTGAGGGAGTGCAGAGCGTCGAGACTGGCGGTTGTGGCTGCGCTCTCAGACGATCCGCTCCTCCAGCCGTTCGACCTGCGCCACGTGCGCCTGCGCAACCGCGTGTTCTCGTCATCGCATGAGCCGGCGTACTCCGAGGATGGGATGCCGAAGGACCGCTACCGGCTGTACCACGTAGAGAAGGCGAAGGGCGGGATCGGGATGACGATGACGGCCGGCTCGGCGGTCGTCGCCGAGGACAGCCCGCCGGCGTTCGGCAACCTGCACGCCTACGACGACGCCATCGTGCCGTGGATCCGGCGTATGACCGACGACGTGCACGAGCACGGCGCCGCATGCATGATCCAGCTCACCCATCTCGGTCGGCGGACCGGCTGGGGCCAGGACGACTGGCTGCCCGTTCTCGCCCCGTCGCCGCTGCGCGAACCTGCCCACCGGGCGATCCCCAAACAGGCTGAGGACTGGGACATCGACCGCATCGTCGGCAAGTACGCCGACGCCGCCGAACGCATGCAGTCGGGCGGGATGGACGGCATCGAGATCGAGTCGTACGGCCACCTGTTCGACCAGTTCTGGTCGCCGCTCACGAACCGCCGGAGCGACGAGTACGGCGGGTCGCTCGAGAATCGGCTGCGCTTCGGCTGGCGCGTGCTCTCCGGGATCCGCCAGCGCGTCGGGCCCGGTTTCGTCGTCGGCATCCGGATGGCCGTCGACGAGCGCCTGCCGGGAGGCATCGACGCCCCGACCGGGCTCGACATCCTCTCGCGTCTCGAGGCCGACGGGCTCGTCGACTTCGTCAACGTGATCCGCGGCTACATCGCCGACGAGCCATCGCTGACCGAGGTCATCCCGATCCACGGCATGCCATCGGCGCCGCACCTCGACTTCGCCGGCCGCGTCAGAGAGGCTGTCGGGCTGCCTGTCCTGCACGCCTCGAAGGTCGACGACGTGGCGACCGCCCGCCACGCCATTCGCGAGGGAAAGGTCGATCTCGTCGGCATGACCCGCGCCCACCTCGCCGATCCGCACATCGTGCGCAAGATCGTCGAGGGTCGCGAAACAGAGATCCGTCCTTGCGTCGGCGCCACCTACTGCCTCGACCGGATCTACGAGGCTGGAGAGGCGCTGTGCATCCACAACGCGGCGACGAGCCGTGAGCAGACCATGCCGCACGACATCGAACGTGCCAGCGCCGTCAGGCGAGTCGTCGTCGTCGGCGCAGGGCCCGCCGGGCTGGAGGCGGCGCGAGTAGCAGGGGAGCGCGGCCATGCGGTGACCTTGCTGGAGGTCATGCCCTGGGCGGGTGGGCAGATCCGGCTCGCAGCGCGCAACCCGCGGCGCCGCGACCTGCTCGGCATCGTGGAGTGGCGCGAGAGCGAGCTCGAGCGCCTCGACGTCGACGTGCGCTACGACACGTACGCCGAGGCGGCAGACGTGACGGTGCTCGAACCCGACGTGGTGATCGTCGCCACCGGCGGGTTGCCGCAGCTGCCCGAGCTCCAAGAGGGAGCCGACCGGCTGGTGACGAGCTGGGACGTGCTCGGCGGCGATGCCACGCCGAGCGGGGATGTGCTGTTCTACGACGACAACGGCACCCATTCGGCGATGTCAGCAGCTGAGATGATCGCCCGTTCGGGGGCGCGCCTGGAGATCGTCACCCCCGAGCGGATGCTCGGTGTCGACGTCGGCGGGATGAACCACGTGCCGTACGCCAGGGCGTTCAACGAGACCGACACACGCGTCACGCTCAACCAGCGCGTGCACTCCGTACGTCCAGAGGGCGGTCGGCTGTGTGTTGAGATCGGCAGCGATCACAGCGACCACCGCAGCGTCCGCCACGTCGATTGGGTCATCGCCGACCACGGCACTGCGGCGACCGCCGAGCTGTACTTCGAGCTCAAGCAGGCGTCGTCCAATCTCGGCGCTGTCGACTACGCGGCACTGCTCGAGGGCCGTCCGCAGCAACTGACGAGGAATCCAGGTGGCCAGTTCCGGCTGTTTCGCATCGGCGACGCTGTGTCGAGCCGCAACATCCATGCCGCCGTGTTCGATGCGCTGCGGCTGCTGAAGGACGTGTGACCCACTGGCCCCGTCGTCAACGGTCGCGGTGGCGCGTGCTCGCCGGGATCGCCGGCTCGGACAGACCGGCGCTCGCCCACACGACCTGCTCGATTCGTGCCAGGCCGACCTCGAGGGCGCGCGTGAGCCGGCGCCGGTCACCGGTTGCGAGGAGGTCGACGACGAGCCCGGTGAACATGGCCTTGACGAGACTCGCCTCGACCACCGCGTACTCCGTCGGCACGCCTTCTTCGACGAGGCGCTGCTCGATGTTGGCCCGCCAGAGCCCGATCTGGTCTGCGCGCACCGAGCCCGG
>JACDHN010000401.1 GCA_013821025.1 Acidimicrobiia bacterium
CACCCCACCTCACCTCACCCCGCCGCCATCTGGGCGTGATTCGTTCCACAACACGATCTGGGCGTGGATCGTTTCAACTGCTGGGAGGATTCACGCCCGGAAGGGTCGGTGGAAGAGATCACGCCCAGATGGGAAGTGGACGGGATCGCGGTCGGACGGGCGGCGGGCTACCGTCCGGGGAGTGGAGACGATCGGGATCGAGCGTCGTGGCGACGTGGTGGTGGCGACGATCGACCATCCCGGGTCGGACGTGAACGCGGTCGACGCTGCACTCCACCACGATCTGGGTGAACTGTTCCGGATGCTCAAGCGCGAGGACACGGGTCGTGCAGCGGTGCTCATGGGCGCCGGGAAAGCGTTCTCCGCCGGCGGCGACATGGAGTGGTTCCCCTCGCTGCGCAGCACCGACGCCGCTCACCGCCTGCGACGGGAGGGCCGCCAGATCGTTTGGGATCTACTCGACGTGGAGATCCCGATCGTATGCGGGCTCAATGGCTCGGCCGCCGGGCTCGGCGCCTCGGTGGCACTGCTGTGTGACGTGGTCGTGATGTCAGATCGCGCCGTGATCGTCGACCCGCACGTGTCGGTCGGTCTCGTCGCCGGTGACGGTGGATCGGCCATCTGGCCGCTGCTCCTCGGGCCGCTGGCCGCCAAACGCCACCTGCTGCTGGCGGAGCCTCTCACCGCCGAGGCGGCGCTCACCGCCGGCGTCGCCGCCGAGGTTTGCCCGGCTGCCGACGTGCCCGAGCGGTCGATGGTCTGGGCACGTCGCCTGGCGGACGGCGCGCCGATGGCGGTGCAGGGCACGAAGCAGGCGATCAACGCCCAGGTCCGCCAAGCTCTGCTCACGAGCTTCGACCTCTCGACGGCGCTCGAGATCCCCTGCATGCTGTCGGCCGACCACGTGGAGGGCATCGCCGCCTTCGCCGAACGCCGCCAACCGAAGTTCGAGGGCCGATGAGCGAGCGCAGCGAGCTCACCGGGCGAGCGAGCGCCAGCCATGAACTGCCCGCGCAGCACGGCGGTGGGGTGTGGGGGCGCAGCCCCCACGGTGGCCGATGAGTGAGCGTCCCATGGAGGAGTCGTTGGGCCCGATCGAGATGATCATGACCACGCGGGCGATGCGTCGGTTCACCGACGAGCCGGTGGCTCCCGAGCTGATCCGGCGTTGCCTGGCGGCTGCGCAGCAGGCGCCGAGCGGCGGCAACGTGCAGCCCCAGCAGTACCTGGTGTTGACCGAGCCGGCACCGAAGGAGGCGATCGGCAACCTGTACCGAAGGGCGTTCGACCGTTACGAGGCGTCACTTCCCGAACGCACCTTCCGCAACGATGACCAGCGGCAGTCGTGGGAGCGCACCAGCCGGGCCAGCCGGCACCTCGCCGACCATCTGGCTGAGGCGCCGGCGATCGTGCTGTTCCTGCAGCCACTGATCCCGTGGGGAGGCCGCGACGCCGACGGGTCGCTCGACATCGGCCGACTCGACGCCAGCGTTTACCCGGCGGTGCAGAACTTCTGCCTCGCTGCCCGGTCGCTCGGGTTGGGCACGGCGCTCACGACGGTGATCCGGGTGCTCGGGACCGAGGCGCTGGAAGCCGTGGGAGTGTCGCCCGCTGAGTACGAGATCGCTGCCCTCGTGCCCGTTGGGTGGCCGACGGGGCACTTCGGTGTCGCACCCCGCAAGCCGCCAGAGAAGGCCACCCACTGGGACCGATGGGGCAACCGGGACGTACCGGGAGCGTCGGGGCAATGACCGCTGCGTATGGCCGGCCTGCCCGTGGCATCACCGATAGGGACCTCACCGACAGGAACCTCGAGACCAGACTCGAGCTGCTCGACGGTGAACTGCATCGGCTCGAGCGGGTGGTGGTCGCATTCAGCGGCGGCGCCGATTCGTCCTTCCTGGCCGCCGTGGCGCACCGCACGCTCGGGTCCACGGGCTGCCACGCCGTGACCGCGGTGTCGACATCGCTGGCTGGCGACGAGCTGGAGGACTGTCGCGCTCTAGCGGCCGAGTGGGGCTTGCGCTGGAGCACCGCGGAGGCTCACGAGATGTTGCGCGCCGCGTACCGGCGCAACGATCCCGATCGGTGCGCTCACTGCAAGTCGGAGCTGATGGACGTGCTGGCCCCGATCGCCTCCGCCGCTGGAGCCACGGTGGTTCTCGGCGTCAACGTCGATGATCTCGGCGATCACCGTCCTGGCCAGGCAGCAGCCGCCGACGAAGGTGCCGAGTTCCCGCTCGTGACGGCGGGTTTCACAAAGGCCGAGATCCGAACTGCCAGCCGCAGACTCGGTCTGCGGACTTGGAACAAGCCCGCCGCCGCGTGCCTCGCCAGCCGGGTGCCGCACGGCACCGAGGTTTCGGTGGAGGTGCTCACTCGCGTCGAACGGGCCGAGATGGCACTACGACGCATCGGCCTCGTCCAGCTGCGCGTGCGCCACTATGGCGACACCGCCCGCATCGAGGTCGAGCCCGAGCAGTTCGGTCTGGTGGTGGCACGACGCCAGGCAATCGTCGAAGCCGTCCGCGCCGCCGGATACCACTACGTGACCCTCGACCTCGACGGCTTCCGCTCCGGCAACCTCAACGCCCGGTCGTAGTGCTTCGGCCCCCGGGATGTGAACGGCGTGGGGC
>JACDHN010000402.1 GCA_013821025.1 Acidimicrobiia bacterium
GACCCCGGTGAGGAGAAGGTGGTCGTGCTGCAGCGAGGCGTCTGCTTTTTCTCCGAAAAGGTCGAGCAGGCGCAGCTGGCCGGCTATGACGCGGTGATCATCGCCAATCACCACATCGGCTCGGGCGACGGCGCCAACCCGGACGGATCGCTGTGCGGAAGCCAGGGCCACGAGTTCACGCCGACGATCGCAGGGGCGTGCACCGGCCACCGGGCGTTCCATCTCATCTTCGGTCAGACGCCCACCTACGCCGGCGACCCGCTCCAAGACGATCCCGAGGTCGGGGCGCTCGGAGCTGACGTGCGCGCCGCGGCCCAGTTCGACGGGTGGGGGTATGTCCGCCTACTCGATCGCAGGACGATGGAAGAGATCGACGCCTACGCCATCGACGAGGCCCTCGTCGATGACTTCGCCCAGGGATACGGCGATCTTTCCGTTCACGAAGTGGCAGTCGACCCGCGCAAGCGTGGGCTCGCATATCTGTCTTACTACTCGGGCGGACTGCGCGTCATCCGGTATGGCAAGCAAGGCATCGAAGAGGTCGGACACTACATCGACGACGACGGGAACAACTTCTGGGGCGTCGAGGTGCACCGCCTTCGCGGCCGGGGACGGTTGTCCGGCAAGACGCTGGTCCTCGCGAGTGATCGCGACAGCGGGCTGTGGATCTTTCGCTATACGGGGCACTGACAGGCGACTCGTCGACGAACGGGAGACGTCGTCCGTAGCGAGACATTGTCAACACGCGCGACGATCGGTGGGTGCAGATCACGATCCATGGGCGGAACCTGCCGGGTAGGCGCTTCACCTCGGACGGCAAGGCGCTCGAGAACGTGCACGTCGCAGTGCAGGACGGCAAGGAACCTGTCGGACACGTTCCGGGCGACGCACGTCCGTCCACCGCACGCCAACCGGTCGCTCACCAGCTGAAGACACCGGCGCAGTCGAGCGCCGATCGCGACGTCAGCGAAACCGGCGACCTCGAGACCGCCTCGGTACTCACTCACCGACAGCGCGTCGGCGATGCATCCGACGTGGCTGCTGCGCGGTCCGCCCCCTCGGCGTCGGTCCAGTCTTCCTCGGTGACGACGTCGCTGACGCCGATCCGGCCGCCGGGACGCAACAGGCGATGCATCTCAGCGAACACCGTCTGCTTCTCGGTCGACAGGTTGATGACGCAGTTCGAGATGGCGATGCCGGCGACATACCCGGCTCTTCGGATCTGAGGGTGGAGTGATCGTTTTGTAGGGTCCGCGGCGCGGCACAGGGGCTCGGCAACTCTGACGGTGTTCGAAGCCGGCCAGAGTCGAGGAGCCCCTGTTGGAAACGGATCCTACGCGTATGTGCGCGCTGTTGGTCGGCTTGCCCGATGTCACCATTGTCGGTGTCGGTGAGTGGCCGAGATGGCTGCGGGTTGTGGTCACCGCCGAGTGCGAACGGCCGTCGTGTTGTGGGCGGGCGGCGTGGTGTCACGGGATCCGCGACGTCGTGCTGGTCGATCTGCCAGTGTTCGGACGGCCCACTCGTCTGGTGTGGCGCAAGCAGCGTTGGCGCTGTTCGACGTGTCGACGGTCGTGGACCGGGCAGAAACCCGAGATCGCATCGAGCCGGTGCCAGTTGACGACCAGGGCAGCGAAGTGGGCGACGCTCCAAGTCGGTCGCCACGGCCGCTCGGTCGCCGAGGTCGCCTCCGATCTCGGGTGCGACTGGCACACCGTGATGGACGCCGTGGTGCTCTACGGGACACCGCTGATCGACGACCCGGCACGGTTCGGCGCCGTCACTGCGGTCGGGCTCGATGAGACCCTGTTCGCCCGCCAAGGACCGTTCCGGCGGCAGCGGTGGTCGACCCAGATCGTCGACGTGCGCCACGGTCAGCTCCTCGACATCGTCGCCGGCCGCGACAGCACCGGGTCGTGCCGTTGGTTCGCTGCCCGCCCCGAGGCGTGGCGGGCGGGCATCGAGTGGGCGACACTGGATCTGTCGGCGTCGTATCGCACGGTGTTCGACACGATGCTCCCCGACGCCACCCAGGTCGCCGACCCGTTCCACGTCACCCGCCTCGCCAACACCGCGTTGGATGAGTGCCGGCGCCGAGTGCAGAACGAGACCGTCGGGCATCGCGGCCGCAAGGCCGATCCGCTCTACCGCGCCCGCCGCCGACTCGTCATGGCACGCGAACGGCTCAGCGATGACGGCCACGAATGCCTCCTCGGGCTGCTGCGTGCCGGGGACCCGAAACAGGAGGTGTGGTTCGCCTGGAACGCCAAAGAAGTCGTCCGCCAGATCTACGACCACACCGATGTCGTGCTCGCCGAAGCGTGGGTCGCCGAGATCGTCCGCGACTTCACCGACACCGAGATGCCACCAGAGGTCCGCCGGCTCGGGCGCACCATCGGCCGCTGGAGAGATCAGATCGTCGCCTGGCATCGCTCACACGTGACCAACGGGCCAACCGAGGCGGTCAACAACCTGGTGAAGCGCATCAAGCGGGTGGCGTTCGGGATGCGCAACTTCGCTCACTACCGGATCCGCTCACTCCTCTACGCCGGTAAACCCAACTGGGACCTGCTCGACAGCCTCACCCCACCATGAAATCCGAAGAGCCATCAAATGGGGCTCAAGGC
>JACDHN010000135.1 GCA_013821025.1 Acidimicrobiia bacterium
GCCATGTGCTGGCCAGCACCGTCCCGCCGTGCCAGGCCTACGATCCGGCGTTCGCCTACGAGGTGGCCACCATCGTGCGCCTGGGACTCGAGCGCATGTACGGGTCCGACAGCCCCGACGGCGATCGCGACGTGTTCTACTACTTGACGCTCTACAACGAGAACTACGTGATGCCGGCCCGGCCCGACATCGAAGGGCTCGACGAGCAGATCATGCAGGGCCTGTACCGATGGGCAGCGGCCCCCGAAGGCCCGACCCACCGGGCGACCATCCTGTTCTCGGGCTCCGCACAAGGTGCTGCCCGCGCCGCCGCGGCCACGCTGGCCGAGCAGTACGACGTGGCCGTCGAGCTGTGGTCTGCCACGAGCTACAAGCGGCTGCGCGAGGACGCCCTCGACGCCGCCAGGTGGAACCGGCTGCACCCCGATGCCGAGCCCCGCACCGCGTATGTGACCGAGGCGCTGGCCGCAACGCAGGGCCCGATCGTGGCCGTCACCGACTTCATGGCCTCGGTCCCCGAGCAGATCGCCCGCTTCGTGCCGGGCCGCACGTTCAGCCCGCTCGGCACCGACGGAATGGGCCGCTCGGACACGCGTGAGGCGCTGCGCCGTTTCTTCGAGGTCGACGAGGGTCACGTCGTGGTGGCCACGTTGGCGGCGTTGGCCGAAGAGGGTGCGCTCGACCGTTCCGTGGTCGCCGACGCCATCAAGCGCTTCGAGATCGACGCCGACGCCCCCAGCCCCGCCAACGCCTGATCCGCTTCGTGCCCAGCCTCGCGGCCGAGCTGTGAGCCTACGAGCCGAGATCGACGTCGAGCACGCACAGTTCGCTGCCGGGTCCTGCAACTGTGAGGCTCAACGGTCGAGACCGACGTCGAGAACTCACACATGAGCGCCGGGGCGATGGTGGGGATGGTTCGGGGATACCGTTTCGGGCGATGACTGGGACGCTGTACATCACCGGGGACGCCGAGGCCGACGGACTGTTGAACGCCGATGGGACGGCGCTTCTGATCGGCATGCTGCTCGACCAGCAGGTGCCAATGGAGTGGGCGTTCATAGCGCCACGAACGCTGCGCGATCGCCTCGGGCACCTCGACGCCTCCAAGATCGCGGCGATGAGCGAGGACGATTTCGTCGCGGTGTGCGTGCAGAAGCCGGCGATCCACCGCTTCCCCGGTTCGATGGGCAAGCGCATCCACGCCATGTGCGCGGTGCTCGACCAGCAGTACGAGGGCCGGGCGGAGAACCTGTGGGCCGACGTGGTCGGCGGCACGGAGCTGTCGTCGCGCGTACGTGCTCTGCCAGGGTTCGGCGAGGAGAAGACGAAGATCTTCGTGGCGCTGCTGGCCAAGACCCAAGGTGTGACGCCAGCGGGATGGCAGCAGGCGGCCGGGATGTTCGGCGACGACACTCCGCGCTCCGTGGCCGACAGCAGCGACCCAGACACGCTGACCAAGGTGCGCGACTGGAAGCGCGCCCAGAAGGCTGCCAAGCGCGACAAGCAGGACCGCCCCATCACCCCCTGACCACCCGTTCTGTCATCAGGAATCGGGGCATTCTCGCAGATTCTCAATGACAGAACGGCGCCGGGGTATCGTCACTGCGTCCCATGTCCGAGTCTGTGTACACCACCGCCCGGGCGAGCGCGTCCGAACTACGGCCGATGGCCCGGCGCCGCTCGGTGGTCGAACACCTGCGCGAGCTCGGCGGCTACCGCGAGCTGCTTGCAAACCTGACTCGCAAGGAGCTCACGGTGCGGTATCAGCACTCGATGCTGGGGTTCACCTGGTCGATGCTCCAGCCGGTGTTCCTGCTGATCGTCTACACCGCCGTGTTCGCCATCCTGGGCGCTGGCTTCGAGAAGTTCTCGATCTGGGTGCTGTGCGGACTGCTGCTGTGGACCTTCGTGGCCACGACGCTGCTCACCGCCACGACGTCCATCACCGAGAACGCCTCGCTGGTCGGCAAGGTCAAGTTCCCGCGGGCAGTGTTGCCGCTGGCGAGCGTCGCAGGTGCCCTGGTGCACCTGGCGCTTCAGTCGATCGCTTTCGCGGTCGTGCTCGGCGTGACGAGGCACCGGGTCGACTGGGTGTACATGCCGCTGGTCCCGCTCGCCATCGTCACCGCCACGCTGGTCGTCGCCGGGATCGCAGTCATCATCGCCCCGGTCAACGTCTACGCCCGCGACACCGGTCACCTGCTCGACCTGCTGGTGCTCGGTTGGTTCTGGGCGACGCCGATCCTGTACCCGTTCTTCCTGGCGTCGACGACGCTCGAGAACAATGGCATCAGCAGGTGGGCGCAGATGGCCAATCCGTTCACCCCGATCGTGATCTCGATCCAGCGCGCCATCTACGGGTCGAGCACCGAGATCGGCACCGACGTCTCACTCATCCCCGACGAGAGTGTCTGGTGGTACGCGGCGTGGCTCGGGGCGATCGCTGCGGTGGCACTGGTGGTGTTGGCTGCTGCGTTGCGGCTGTTCGACCGCGCAGAGGTCAACATGGCCGAGGCGCTCTAGGACTTGGTCCATGGAAGCCGTCGTCGTCGACAACGTCACCAAGACGTTCCGGATCGCCACTGATCCGTCCGATTCGCTGAAGGAGCGCATCCTGCGCTTCCGTCGCACGAACTACGAGGAGTTCGTGGCGTTGCGGCCGATCGACCTGACGATCGAGATCGGCGAGACCGTCGGCATCCTCGGGCACAACGGCTCTGGCAAGTCGACGCTGCTCAAGTGCATGGCCGGCATCCTGACGCCGACCACGGGCGAAGTAAGGGTCCGCGGCCGCCTCGCATCGCTGCTGGAGCTCGGCGCCGGGTTCCACCCAGATCTCACGGGGCGCGAGAACGTCTACATCAACGCCTCGTTCTACGGCATGTCACGTCGCGACGTCGACAAGGTGTTCGACGAGATCGTCGACTTCGCCGAGTTGGCGCAGTTCATCGACGAACCGGTGAAGCACTACTCGTCGGGCATGTACGTGCGATTGGGCTTCGCCGTGGCGGTCAACTTGGAGCCCGACGTGCTGCTCGTGGACGAGGTGCTGGCCGTGGGTGACGAAGCGTTCCAGAACAAGTGCATCGGCCGCATCAGGCAGTTCCAGGACGAGGGTCGAACCATCGTGTTCGTGACCCACGACGTGGAGACGGTGCGCCACGTGTGCCAGCGGGCGATCGTGCTGGACCACGGTCACATGGTCATCGACTCCCATCCCAGCAAGTCGATCCGCGTCTTCCGGGAGTACCTGCACGCCCACACTCCGCTGCACGCCGCTGCCGAGCTGTCCGACAGCCCGGTGCTGTTCACCGACGTTCGGGTGTCCCACGCCAACGCCGGTACTCGACGTCACCTGCTGCCGGGCGAGGGATTCACGATCGAGATCGACGTCGAGACCACCCACCCCGTCGATCAGCCCGTCCTCGCTGTCGAGGTGTGCGACTCGGCCGGCGCCCCGATCTTCCGGATCGATACCGACGGTCTCGGTACCCCCCTCGGCCGGATCGAGGGTCGCCGCACCCTGCGCGTCGACATCAGCAACGTCGAGCTGCTCGACGGCGAGTTCCCCCTGAACTTGTCGCTCTCGGACCGCTCCACCGGCCGGATCTTCGACTGGCGGGAGGGCTCGGACAGCTTCGAGGTGGCGAACCCGACCAAGGCCACCGGCCTCGTCGCCTTCGACGTGACGGTCAAGGAGCAATAGTTCGAGCCCATGCGTCTCAGCGCCCGCCGTTGCGCAGCCGGCGGCGGAGGTCCTCGCTGGCGTCGGCCGCCCAGCTGGGCAGCCACACGGCCTGGCGGGGTGCGAAGTTGGGGTTGCCGTACGGGTCGTGGTGCAGCTCGTCGTGCCAGCGTGCGTACAGCTCATCGATCTCGGCCTGCGACACGGACCGTCCGCGAGTTTGTGATTCGAAGTGGTACAGCGTGGCGTGCGGTGTCCAGACGATCCGCCGCCCCGTCGCCCGCAGGCGAAGGCAGTACTCGAGGTCGTTGAAGGCGACAGCGAAGTGCTCCGGGAGGCCGCCGATCTCATCGAACACAGCACGCGGCGTGAGCAGGCAGGCGCCGGTCACGGCCGAGACCTCCCGGTCGACCTGAAGCAGCCCGAACGGTCCGGGGTCATCGGCGGCAAAGCCGTTGAAGATGTGCAGCGGCTGGACGTTGCACACGATGCCGGCGTGCTGCAGCGTGCCGTCGGCGTAGAGCAGCCGAGCGCCGACGGCGCCGACGTCGGCGTCATGCGTGAATCCGACCATGGTGGTGAGCCAGTCCGGCTGCTCGATCAACACGTCGTCGTTGAGCAGCAGCAGGTGCAGCCCCGATGCCTGGGCGGCGCCGAGGTTGATCCGCGACGAGAAGTTGAACGGATCGTCTGCTGCGACCAGCGTGACGTCGAGCCGTTTCAACGTGGCAACGACATCGGAGGGCGTGCTCGGGTCGACGACGACGATGACCTCGAGGCGCGGGTAGTCGGTGACCTGAAGCAGCGATTGCAGGCAGCCGTAGATCAACGGCCGCTCGATCCCCCATACCGCTCGAGCCGTGCCCACGGTCGGCACGACGACACTGACGAGCGGCCGATCGTCGACGCGACGCCGCACGCGCAAGCGGGTGGCGCCCGGCGCCTTTTCAACCGTGCCCGGGATACCTGCTCGCCGTAGGTGATCGGCGACGGCATCGCCATCGGCCTCGACCAGGCCCGGCGAGCGGCCGCCGTCCTTCGACGCCGCGCCATCTAGATGCCGGGAGTACAGCACCTCGGGAACGTGATGCACGCGACGAGCCCGTTCGGTCACCCGCAGCGCCAGGTCGTGCCGGCTCGATCCGGAACGAACGAGCTCCGATCCGCCGATGTCGACGAACAACGAGCGGCGCACCACCAGCAGGTTGCCGAGGTAGTCGTGCGAGCGCAGGCGTTCGGGCGACCAGTCCGGTTTGAGGAACGTGTCGATCACCTCGCCGTGCTCCTCGACGAGCTCCTCGTCCGTGTAGACCACGTCGATCAGGTCATCGGCGCTCAGCGCATCGTCGGTTGCTGCCAGCGCCATCGGATCGAGACGGTCGGCACCCTGAACCAGTGCGACGAACTCCCCCGACGGCGCCTCGACGAGCGCTCGTCCCGTGCGCCTCGCGGCGATGCCGGCCAAATCGCCGCAAGCGCACAGCTCCCAGTCGTCGAACGACTGGGCCGTCACCGACGCTATGCAGGCGTCGAGCCGCCCGACCTGCTCACCGCCGAACGTGATGACGACCGAGAACCGCGGCTTCACCCGCTGGAGCTCCCACCGGGGAGCATCGTCCGCAAACGCCGGAGGTACGACGCCGCCATCTGACGGCGCGCCGTGCGGCGGTACATGGCTGTCTCGAGCCGCCTCACCCGGGCGCGAGCCCGGCCGAGGTCGTGCTCCAGCTCGCGGCAGCGGGCCGACGCGGCGTCGCGTTCTGCCCGCATCCCGGCGATGTCGGTCGGCTCACCGAGCGATGGCGGGTCGCCCGGCGGCGTCGACGCGGTCATGGGTCGATTTCCGGGGCGACCAGTAGGGTGGCGCCGAGCCACCACAGCGCGACCATCGCGACCAGCGGGCCTGCGGCCCCCACATGAAGATCCTGTACCTCACCGCCTACTACCCGCCCGACTTCGCCAGCGGCGCCACGATGCAGGTGCAACGATTGGCCGAGCGGGCGGCGGCGGCCGGTCACGAGGTGCGCGTCTTCTCGGGCGCCGCCCGCAAGGGTCTGGCGGACGGCGATGTCGTCGTCGAGGACGTGGGCGGCGTGACGGTCCACTGGATCGGGTCGACTGGTTGGGTACCCCCTGGCGAAGATGCGAACTGGTGGAACGCCGTCGCCACCGACGCCGTAGCGCGTGTGCTGGACGTGTTCGCGCCCGACATCGTGCACGCTCATACGCTGCAGACTCTAGGAGCCGGCACGGTCGAGGCAGCGCTCGGCCGGCGCATCCGCACGATCGTCACCATGCACGATCACTGGTGGTGGTGCGCATTGCTGTTCCTCGTCACCAACGATCTGAAGCCGTGCACCCCCGTCACCGACGCCGGCAACTGCGTGTGCGCCAAGAACCAGGCCTGGCGGACGGCCAGGGCGGCTGCGCTGCGCGGCGTGCTCGAGCGGGTCGACGAGGTACTCGTGCCGTCAGCGGCGATGCGCGACCTCGTCGTCGCCAACGGTGTCGACCCGGGTCGGGTGAACGTGGACGCCAACGATGTAGCCGTCGCCAGGATCCCGGACACCGAGCGAGCGACCATTGGTCAGCCTGTGCGGTTCGTCTACTTCGGCGGCGATCACGGCGTCAAGGGCGTCGATGTGTTGCTCAACGCGGCGACGATGCTGCGTCGAGTCCGAGGCTGGACGCTCGACATGTACGGCGTGGCGGAGCGTGCGCACCTCGTCTCGTCGCCGGTCACGTTCCGCCCCGCCTTCGAGCCCGACGCCGTCGGCAACGTGCTGCGAGGTGCCGACGTCATGATCTTGCCGTCGATCGCCCGGGAAAGCTTCTCGATCGCGGTCCGGGAATCGCTGGGCGCCGGCCTCGCAGTGATCACGAGCGACTGCTACGGGCCCGAGGAGGTCGTGCGGCACGGCGCCAACGGCTTCGTCGTCCCCACCGGCGATACAGAGGCCTTGGCCGTAGCCATGCAACGACTGGTGGATGATCCGGCAATGCTGCGCCGGATGCGCGCCGAGGTAGCCGCCAATCCGCCGGCGATGCGTACGCCGGACGAGCACGCCACGGCGTTGCTGGACCTCTATGGCGCGCCGGCGCCGGTGGCGCGCCCGAGTAGCCCGAACCGTGTCGGCTACCTCGTCGACTCACGCTTGCCGGACGTACGCTTCCGAGCCGATCACGGCGCCGAGGCACTCGAGCTGCACGGCGTGACCACGAGTCTCTGCGAGGCTGGCGCCGGAACGGACCGCCTTCACGGTGCCGATGTCGTCATCGTGCAGGACGCGGCGGCGACCCCCTCGTTGCTCGACACGCTGGCCGAACTGCGGTCAACCGGGACCGAACTGATCTACGACGCCAGCGATGTGACGTTCGATCCAGCGGCCGGTGCCGATCCGTTCGCCGGGCGCCGTCTAGAAACGCTCGAGGCATGCGACCGCGCCATCGGTGCCACGACCGCCGTTGCCGCCCGCATCACCGAGCTGACGGGACTGGTGAGTACCGTCCTGCCGGACTCCGTGGGGATCGCCGAGATCCGTCTTGCCGACGCCGCTCGCCGCCAACGCGT
>JACDHN010000403.1 GCA_013821025.1 Acidimicrobiia bacterium
TCCCGTGGCGTTCGCCATCGTCTTCTACGCCTGGCCGCTGGCGACGCTGCTGGCGAAGGGGTTGGGACCTGGCGCCATCGCCGACGTGCTCGGACGTTCACAGACGTGGGATGTCGTGTGGTTCACGTCGTGGCAGGCCGTGGTGAGCACGGCGCTCACGATCGTGCTCGGCATCGTTCCGGCATACGTGTGCGCCCGGTTCCAGTTCCGCGGCCGCCGGGCCGTGCTCGGCTTGCTCACCGCAGTGTTCGTGCTGCCGACCGTCGTCGTCGGGGCGGCGATCCTGGCCGTGCTCCCCGACAGTCTCGACCGCAGCATCTGGGCCGTGCTCGGCGCCCACGTCGTGTTCAACCTCGCCGTCGTCGTACGCACCGTTGGAGCCGTGTGGGAACACCTGCCGCCGGATCTGGAGGCAGCAGCCGCGACGCTCGGTGCCTCGCCGCTGCAGGTGGCGCGCCACGTGACGCTGCCCCTGTTGCGGCCGGCCATCACGGCGGCGGCGGCGATCGTGTTCCTGTTCACGTTCACCTCGTTCGGCGTCATCCGGATCCTCGGCGGCGGCGCTCGGACGACGATCGAGGTCGAGGTCTGGCGGCGGGCCACCCAACTCGGCGAGATCGACGCCGCCGCCGTGCTGAGCGTGCTCCAACTCATCATCGTCGGTGGGGCGGTCGGCTGGTCGGTGTGGAGCCAGCGCCGGCACGGCCACGCCATCGCCCTGCGCCCACGAGCCGTGCGCCGGAAGGCCCGTACCCTGGGCGAGCGCCGGCTCGTCGTCGCCACGGCGGCAGGCGTCTCGGGACTGCTCGTGGTGCCGTTGCTGGCCCTCGGCGAGCGATCAGTGCGGACGCCGGACGGGTACTCATGGACCGGCTGGACGACGATGGGTCGCGCCGAGGTACGTCGCGGCGTGCGGCTCGGCACCAATCCGCTGGCCGCGCTCGTGAACTCACTCGAAGCCATGGCAGTCGCCACGACGCTGTCGGTGGCGATCGGAGGACTCGCCACGCTGGCCGTTGCCGCGGCCCGGCGCGGCCGGTGGCTCGACACCGGACTGATGCTGCCGCTCGGCACGTCGGCGGTGACGATCGGCTTCGGCATGCTGATCACGTTCGACACCGCGCCGGTCGACTGGCGGGCATCATCGTGGCTGCTGCCCGTTGGCCACGCCTTGATCGCGGTGCCCTTCGTCGTGCGGTCGGCAATCGGTGTGCTGCGCGCCGTCGACCCCCGGCTCGTCGAGGCGGCGGCCACGCTGGGTGCCACGCCGGCCAGGGCGTGGGCCAGCGTGACGCTGCCTCATCTCTGGCGCCCGTTGGCCACGGGGGCCGGTCTGGCCGCCGCCATCTCGCTGGGTGAGTTCGGCGCCACGAGCTTCCTCAGCCGCCGGACCACGGAGACCTTGCCGATCGCCATCGAGCGGTTGCTCGGCCGCACGGGTTCGATCCTGCAGGCACAGGGCTACGCGCTCGCCGTGATCCTGGCCGCTGTCACCATTGCGCTGGTGATGTTGTCCGAGCTGGTGAGAGACCGTGCTCGACGTTCGTGACATCACGGTCAGCTTCTCGTCGGACAGCGCAGGCTCTGTCGTCGTGCTCGACGGCGTCTCGCTGCGGGTCCAGCCGTCGGAGATCGTCGGGCTGCTCGGACCGTCGGGTAGCGGCAAGAGCACGCTGTTGCGCGTCGTCGCCGGTCTGCACCGTCCCGACTCGGGCCACGTGTGGCTCGACGGGCGCGACGTCACGGATGTGCCCACCCATCGTCGCGGCGTCGGCATGGTGTTCCAGGACGAGCAGCTGTTCCCGCACCGTTCGGTGGCGCAGAACATCGAGTTCGGACTGCGAATGGCGGGGCAACCGCAGGCCCAGCGTCACCGACGCGTGGCCGAGGTGCTGGCGCTCGTCGGGCTCGAAGGCGTCCGACGGCGTCCAGTCACCAACCTCTCGGGCGGGGAGCGCAAGCGTGTTGCGCTCGCCCGGTCGCTGGCTCCCGACCCTCGCGTGCTGCTGCTCGACGAACCGCTGACCGGCCTCGACCGGGTGTTACACGACCGGCTGGTCGTCGACCTGACGTCGATCCTGCGCGCAGCGGACACCACGGCGCTGCTCGTGACCCACGACCGTGACGAGGCCGCAGCTATCGCCGACCGGATCGTCGAGATCGCTGATCTGTCCTGACGACGCAGCGCTACCGTCGACACCCGTGAACGAGTCCGTCGACGTGGTGACGGTGAGGGCGGCCGACACGTACGAGTTGCGCCGCACCGTCCTGCGCAAGGCGACGCCGTCCTCGGCCGTAGCGTATGCCGGCGACGACGACCCCGAGACCCGGCACCTGGCCGTGAGGGCCGGGCGAAGGATCCTCGCCGTGTCCACATGGATCCCAGCGCCGCTTCCAGGTGAGCCGGACGTGCCGGGCCTGCAACTGCGCGGCATGGCCACGGCCCCCGGGGCGCGAGGACGGGGCTACGGCACCGCGCTGCTCGAAGCCGGCCGGCGCCGAGCCGAGAAGCTGGACGTTGGTGTGCTCTGGGCTCGCGCTCGTTCCAGCGCTCTCAGTTTCTACGTGGAGCGCGGCTTCGAGGCCGTGGGCGACGACTTCATCGACGACACCTCCGGCC
>JACDHN010000404.1 GCA_013821025.1 Acidimicrobiia bacterium
GACGGCGCCCTCGACGGTACGGCCCTTGTGCAACTCCTCCCGGTAGCGCGAGACGATGAACAGGCTGTAGTCGATGGCGAGTCCCAAGCCGAGTGCGGTCGTCAGGTTGATGGCGAAGATCGACACATCAGTGATGGAGCCGATCACGTACAGGGAGAGGAACGTGCCGAGCGTGGCGATGACGCCCACGAACAGGGGCAGTGCCCCTGCCAGCAGTCCCCCGAACACGAGCACCAAGAGCAGGAGCGTGATCGGCACTGCGATCGATTCTGCTCGTGCGAGGTCACCTTCGATCGTCTCGCCGAACGCAACCCCGATCGTTTCCCCGCCACCAACGGCGAGCGTCACCGGTCCGCTGTCCTCGGCGGCGCGGTCGGCCACGTCACGCACTCCGGCAACCGCCTCGTCGCCGAGGTCGCCATCGATCTCGACGAGCAGCAGCGCCGAGTCACCGGCCGTGCTGCGCAGCGACGGCGGCGTGCCCGACGTCCAGTAGGACGTGACGTTGCCAACGCCCTCCACAGACGTCAGCTCCTCGCTGATTCGCGTTCCCTCCTGCGTGGAGGCCGACGAGTCGACGTCGCCGTCGGTGGCTGCGGCCACGACGACGATGTCGGGGGCACTGCCCCCGAACCGGCCCTCGGCTTCGGTGGCCCTGGCGCTCTCCGACGACGGGTCCTCGAACCCCTCGTCCTGCAAGACGCTGAACGCACGGGTGCCCAGAACCGCTGCACCGACCATGAACAACACTGTGAACGACAGCACGAGGCGTCGCCGCCGAACGCTGAACCTCGCAACTCGAGTGAGCACTCCGGACTTTGGCATGGCATGACCTCCTGATCGTTGCCAGCGCGCTTGCCGGCTTCTGTCCATCAATGACATGACGAGGAGCTACGGACATCGACCGCCAGCTCCCTTCGTGCCTGACCCGTGCGCCGGTGATCATCAGGCGCGACCGGACCACGGTCCGGCGCCGAACCGTCCCCAAGGCCGTGTCCGTTGGCACACCGGATGCCTAGGGTTTGAGTCATGGACGACGCTCCGGCAGTACGTTCGTCGCGCGAGCTGCCGACCACGGTGATCGTGGCCATCGCCGCGGTGGCGATGACGCTCGTGGCGATCTTCGGCCACGGGGAACGGTTCACGCCCCTGACCGTGACCGCCTCGCTCGCCGGGCTCGTGCCGTGGGCGCTACTGGTAGGCGGGGTACGCGTCCCGCCCCTGCTGTTCGCCTGCATCGCCATCGTCGTCGGGTTCCTCGTCGTCGTCGTCGACAAGAACCCCGGTGGGGTGTTCCCGCTACTGATGGTGATCGTCTTCGTCACCAAGTCGACGGGAAACGCCTGGCTCGTCGGTGGCCTGGTCTTCGCCACCGCTGCTGAGATCATCGGCGTTGCGATCCGAGACGGATCGGTGCAGGACACGGGAATGGTGTACTTCCTCGGCGGCCTGGGGATCACCTGGCTGTCCGGGCGGATGCTGCGCCGCCAGGAGCTGTTACACGCAGAACTGCAGGCGATGCACGAGCTCCGCATCGAGCACGCGGCAGCCGCCGAGCGCACACATATCGCTCGCGAGGTGCACGACATCGTCGCGCACTCGATGACGGTCATGATGCTGCACCTCACCGGGGCCCGCCGCGCCCTCGCCACCGATCCTGGCCGGGCCGACGAGGCGTTGGCGCGGGCCGAGGCCGTCGGTCGCGACAGTCTCGACGGCGTCCGTCAAGTGATCGGCCTGCTGCGCTCCGAGGAGCAGGGCGGCGCCACGGCCACCTCGCGACCACTCCCGGGGGTCGCCGAGCTGGCCGAACTGATCGATAGCTATAGCGCAGGCGGCCTGGCCATTTCCGCCGACATCGGTCTGGACGCTCGTGAGCTCGACCCGGCGACGCAGCTGATCGTCTATCGAGTCGTCCAGGAGTCCCTGTCGAACGTGCTGCAGCACGCCCCCGGCGCCCCGAGCAGGGTCCGGGTCGCGTCGTCCAACAACGATCCGGAAGGATCGTCCGAGGACCGTCTGCTCGTGGTCGACGTCGTCAACGAGGCCCCGACCCGACCGGCGAGCGTCGCCGGCACGCCCGACCGTCGAGCGGGATTGGGGCTCCGCGGAATGGCCGAACGACTGCGCGCGTACGGAGGCTCGTTCTCCGCCGGTCCCACCGATGACGGTGGTTGGCGCGTCTGCGCCACGTTGGCGATGGGTGAGCCAACGGACCGCAAGGACTCATGTATGCCGACGCCGACCGCATCGTGAACGTGGTGCTGGTCGACGACCAGCAGCTCGTCCGCGCCGGCGTCGCCTTCATCCTTTCGACCGAGCCAGGTGTGCGCGTCGTGGCCGAGGCGGAGAACGGCGAGCTGGGGGTCCACGCGGCCATGGCCCACGCGCCCGACGTGGTGATGATGGACGTGCGCATGCCGGTGATGGACGGCCTCGAGGCGACGCGCCGCATCCGGGAGGCTGACGGGCCGCCGGTGCTGGTGCTGACGACCTTCGACGACGACGACGTGCTGTGGGGCGCTGTACAGGCTGGCGCTGCGGGTTTCGTCCTCAAGGACGCCCCCGCCGACGACCTGATCCGCGCCGTGCGCGCCGTCGCCGACGGTGGCTCGTGG
>JACDHN010000405.1 GCA_013821025.1 Acidimicrobiia bacterium
ACGAACACCCGGACGGTCACCGAGTCGGCGAGGTCCTCGGGCGTCGTCTCGCCGTTCGGACCGTAGTTGCGCACGCCCGAGCGTGCAGCCTCCAGTTCGGCGAGTGCGTCGCGCCCGACGACCCGGTCGAGCTCGGCGTGTCCGAGCGATCCCTGGCGCTCCTCGCCAGGAACGACGAGCATCGAAGCCCCGGCGTTCGGTCCGTCGATGACGGTGGCAAGCGCAACGGGTTCGTGGCGGCGGATGCGCTGCGTAGCAGGCGCGAAGAACTCGCCGAGCGGCTCGATGAAAAGCCGGATCGTCCCACCGCACGTGAGCCCGACGGCGAACGCCTCGTCGTCGCTGTAACCGAACGTCACGACACGCGACGGCTGGTCGCCCGACAGGATGTCGAGCGCCTCGCCCACGACGGCGCCCTCCACGCACCCGCCGCTCACGCTGCCTGCGACCTCGCCGATGTCGTTGACGGCCATGGTGGCGCCCGGTCCGCGAGGACCGGAACCTTCCACGTCGACGACCCGTGCCAAGGCCACGCGCCGCCCCACGGCCAGCCATTCCTCGATCTCATCGGCGACCTCACGCATGGGTGTCTCCTCCGGATCGGTCGCCGGAGATGACGGCGACGAGGCGTTCCATGGCTTCCACCGAGTGGCCGTCGACGAACTGGTCGACGAACGGCAGGGCCGCCGCCATGCCCCTGGCGAGCGGCGCATACCCGGGAGTGACCTTCAATGGGTTGACCCACACGACCTGGTGCGCCAGCCGGTGGACGCGGGCCATCTCGTCGGCCAGCAGATCGGGATCGCCTCGGTCCCAGCCGTCGGACAGGATGACGACGTGGGCGCCGTGCGCCAGTCCCCGCTGCCCCCACGTGTCGTTGAAGCGAGCGAGCATCTCGCCGAGACGGGTGCCGCCGCTCCAGTCAGTGACCTGCTCGGACGCCCTGGCAAGCGCCCGATCGGGATCGCGCGACGACAGCTCGCGCGTCAGGCGGGTGAGGCGGGTACCGAGCGCGAACGCCTCCACCCGCTGGCGGCCTGACACGGCCGCGTGCACGAACCGGAGCAGCGCCCTGGCATACGGATCCATCGACCCGCTGACGTCGAGCAGCAGCACGATCCGGCGCGGTCGCAGCGAAGGTGCCCGGTAGTAGCGGCGGATCGCCTCGCCGCCGGTGGAGAACGCCGAGCGCACGGTGCGGGCCACGTCGGGCCGGGCCACCGAAGTCGATGGCCGCTGACGTCGCGAAGGGCGTGGGGCCCCTGCGAAGCGCATCTGGCGCATCACGTGGTGGGACTCGGCCAGCTCGCCATCGCTGTATTCGGCAAAGTCTTTGTGCCTGAGCACCTCGACGGTGCTGAAGCGCAGCTCGACGGACGGGTCGCCGGGATCGCCGCCGTCGGCACGCTCGTCACCGTCGTCGGTGTCGACTGCCAGCGAGATCGACTCTGGCTCCGGCTGCTCCGTCGGGGCGAATCGACCATCACCGCGGCGCCGGAAGAACAACTCGAACGCCCTGTCGTACACGGGTCGGTCCTCGGGCCTGCGCACCAGCGTGGCCCGTCCAGCCCAGTAGACGTCGGCTTCGTCCTCCAGGCCGACCACGCCGAGAGCATCGGTGAAGGCAACGACGTTGCTGACCGGCACGTCGAGACCTGCCCCTCGTAGCATCCGACCGAACGTGACGGCCATCCGGGCGACCTGACCGTCGGGGACCGTGATGACCGATGTCATCGGCTGGTCCCCGGCGCCGGCGCTGGCGCCGGCACCGACGAGCGGCTCCGTTCGAACGCCCGCTTGACGATCTCGGCTACGCCGTGCTCGTCCACCCGGGTGCGGTCCTCGCGGTACTTGAGCACCGCGCCGAGTGTGTCGGACACCGACCGCTCGTCGAGCTGTTCGACCCCGAGGTGGGCCAGCGACGCCGCCCAGTCGATGGTCTCCGCGACGCCAGGCGGTTTGTACAGGCGCAGCTCGCGCAGCGCCTCCACGGCGCCTGCTACCTCAGCGGCCAGCGTGGCGTCGACGGCGGGTACGCGCAAGCGCACGATCGCCACCTCACGCTCGAAGCTGGGATGCTCGATCCAGTGGTACAGGCAGCGCCGGCGTAGGGCATCGTGCACGTCACGGGTGCGGTTGCTGGTGAGCACGACAACAGGCGGAGTCTCGGCTCGGTAGGTCCCGAGCTCGGGGACCGTGACCTGGAAGTCCGAGAGCACCTCGAGCAGGAAGGCTTCGAACTCGTCATCGGCCCGGTCGATCTCGTCGATGAGCAGCACCGGTGGCGGACCGTCCCCGCCGGCGATGGCCAAGAGCAGCGCCCTCTTGATCAGGAACCGTTCGTCGTACAGCTCCGCTTCGAGCGACTCGGTGGCCTGGCCGCTCGTGCGGCCCGTGGCCTCGGCGGCCCTCAGGTGGAGGAGCTGGCGGCTGTAGTCCCAGTCGTACAGGGCCTGGGCGGCGTCGATGCCTTCGTAGCACTGCAGACGCAGCAGCTCGGCTCCCGTCCACTCGGCGAGCACTTTGGCGAGCTCGGTCTTACCAACGCCGGCCTCGCCCTCGAGCAGTAGTGGGCGGTGCAACGCCATGGCCAGGGCGACGACGGTCGCCAGCCCATC
>JACDHN010000136.1 GCA_013821025.1 Acidimicrobiia bacterium
AGGTGCGGGCGGGCAACATGGATGATGTTGCGTCCTGGCAAGGCGCCGGCGGCGATGTCGATCATGGCGTCACCGATCCGGTACGTCGTGCCGGATCCCGATTGCTCGACGGCGCCGAGCTCCTGCAACGTCGATAACAAGCGCGACACCGTGCTCTTGGGAAGTTCAACCCGCTCGGCCACCTCGGACACGCCAGCCGGCCCGCCGGCGAGGCATTGCAAGATGGTGAACGCCCGCTCGACGGACTGAACGCCTGACATGGCGCCAAGTGTTCCACAATGCGGGACAATTCCACAACATGGGTCGGGTGTCGTCAGGCCGGGAACGCGTTCTGCATGCGCGCCGCGACCAGCGTGTTCTGCAGCAGGCAGGCGATCGTCATCGGCCCCGTGCCCCCCGGCATCGGCGTGATCGCGCCGGCGATGGCCTGAACGGCGTCGAAGTCGACATCACCGACTATTCCCGCCTCGGTACGCGACACTCCCACGTCGACGACGGTCGCCCCTGGCTGCACGTGCCGTGGCCCGATCATCCGCGCTGAACCGGCGGCGGCGATCAGGAGGTCGGCCTGCCGGCACGTCTCGACGAGGTCGGGCGTGCGGCTGTGGGCGAGCGTCACGGTCGCATCGACGCCCTTGCGGGCGAGCAGCAACGTCAGCGGCAGCCCGACGAGCGTCGACCGGCCGACAACCACCGCCCTTGCGCCCGACGTCGGTACGCCGTAACGGTCGAGCAGGCGCATCACTCCGAGCGGCGTGCACGGGACGTGGCCAGGCAAGCCGCGCACGAGGCGGCCCATCGAGCGCTCCGTGAGCCCGTCGACATCCTTCTCGGGCGTCAGCAGGGCGAGCACCGGCTCGGGGTCCAGCGCCTCGGGCAACGGCAGCTGGACGAGGATCCCGTGCACCGACGGGTCGTCGACGAGCGCGCCGACCTCATCTTCGATCTCGGCCTGCGACGCCGAACCGGGCAGGGCGACGCCTCGCGAGAGCATCCCGGCCTCCTCGGCCTTCTTGTGCTTGGCACGGACATATACATGGCTCGGCCGGTCATCACCGGCCAGAACGGTCGCCAGGCAGACCGGCGGCGAGCCGGCCGCTTCGACCTCTACCCGCAACTGGGCGACGATCTCGTCGCGCAGCCGATTGCCGTCCATGAGCACCGCCCCGCCGAGCGTCCGCGTCACGTCCGCCATCACGTCCAACATTACGACAGCCCCACGATCTCACCAGCTTCGTCGAGGTCGATGATCGAAGCCGCCGGTGTCGTTCCGAGCCCTGGCATCGTCCGCATGTCGCCGCAGATGGGGTACACGAAACCGGCGCCGACCGATGCCCGAACCTCGCGAACGTTCAGGATGTGGCCCGTCGGCGCACCCTTCAGCGACGGATCGGCCGAGATCGACAGGTGGGTCTTGGCGATGCACACGGGCAGGCGTCCGAACCCATTGCGTTCGTACAGTTGGAGCTGGCGACTGGCGACGGTCGTGTATTCCACCCGTTCCGCACCGTAGACGTTCGTCGCCACCGATTGGATCTTCGCCATCAGGGAAGCGTCATCGGGATACAGGAAGTGGAATCCGCTCGGCTCCTCGCACGCCTCGACGACGGCTCGGGCGAGATCCGTCGCGCCTGCACCGCCGTCGCCGAAGTGGGTGCACACCGCGACCCTGGCGCCCATCGCCTCGGCGATGCTGCGGATGGCATCGTGCTCGGACTGGTGGTCACTGGGGAAGGCGTTGATGGCGACGACTGGAGTGACGCCGTGGATCATGACGTTCTCGATCTGCTTGCGCAGGTTCGGCGCACCGGCGAAGACGTCGTCGGGGTTCTCGCGCAGCATTTCCTCCGGCAGGTCCCTGCCGGCGACGATGCGGTACTTGCCCGAGTGAGCCTTCAGCGCCCGCACCGTCGCCACGAGCACGGCGGCATCGGGCACGAGACCCGAGTTGCGGCACTTGATGTTGAAGAACCGCTCGGCGCCCATGTCGGCGCCGAAGCCAGCCTCCGTGACCAGGTAGTCGCCGCCGTGGATACCGATGAGGTCGGCGACGATCGAGGAGTTGCCGTGGGCGATGTTGCCGAACGGACCGGCATGGACGAGGACCGGCGTGTTCTCCAGCGTCTGCAGCAGGTTCGGCTTGATCGCCTCGCGCATGATCACCGCCATCGAGCCGGCGGCGCGGAGCTGCTCGGCGGTGACCGGGTCGCCGGCGTGTGTGTAGGCGACCACGATCCGCCCGAGCCGGGCGCGCAGATCCTCGAGCGAATCAGCCAAGGCGAGGATCGCCATCACCTCCGACGCAGCCGTGATGTCGAACCCGGACTGGCGCACGACGCCGTCCTCGCGCGTACCCATGCCGACGACGATGTTGCGCAGTGCTCGATCGTTGACGTCGAGCACGCGCCGCCACGTGATGCCGTGCACGTCGAGCCCGAGCTCGTTGCCCTGGTGGAGGTGGTTGTCGATCACCGCCGCCAACAGGTTGTGCGCCGCCGTGACGGCGTGAAAGTCACCCGTGAGGTGCAGGTTCAGCAGCTCCATCGGGATCACCTGGCTGTACCCGCCGCCTGCGGCGCCGCCCTTGATGCCGAACGTCGGCCCCATCGACGGTTGCCGCAGGCTGATGACTGCGTGCTTGCCGATGTGCTGCATCGCCTGTCCGAGACCGACGGTGGTGGTCGTCTTGCCCTCGCCGAGCGGGGTCGGCGTGATGGCGGTGACAACGACGTACTTCGCCAGCGGCCGGTCGGCGAGCTCGTCGATCGCCTCCAGGCGGATCTTGGCCACGCTCGAACCGTGAGGCTCGAGCAGGTGCTCGCCGATCCCCATCTGCGACGCCACGTCAGGCAACGGCTTCGGCGTCGCCATTCTGGCGATGTCGAGATCGGATGGAAACGGCATTGGTTCTCCCCCTGATTCGTCGGTGGCCCCGGTGATCATCCTTGCGGATCCCGTATCGTTCCACAATACGGTCTTATTCCGCTTCGTGGAACGCACGACCCCACGCAGGCTACAGTTCGAACCCGTGGCCGATCGGGTTTCGACGTGAGTGGAGACCAGAGCGCCCCGGCAACGGCGCGGTGCGTCGTCATCGGGGCGGGCATCGTCGGCAACTGCCTTGTCGGCCATCTCGCCCGCCTGGGTTGGACCGACGTGGTGCTCGTCGACAAGGGACCGCTGCCGAACCCCGGCGGTTCGACCGGCCACGCCTCCAACTTCATCTTTCCGACCGACCACAACAAGGAGATGGCGCTGCTGACGCTGGAGAGCCAGCGCCAGTACATCGAGCTGGGGATGAACACCGCGTGTGGCGGAATCGAGGTCGCCCGCGACGAGTCCCGCCTCGAGGAGTTCCGCAGGAGGATGACATCGGCCAAGGCCTGGGGCATCGACGCCCGCCTGCTGACACCGGCCGAGATCAAGGAGCTGGTGCCGTTCATCAACGCCGAGATCCTGCTCGGCGGCTACTACACGCCGAGCGTCTCCGTCGTCGACTCGTTGCAGACCGGCACGCTCCTGCGACAGGAGGCGATCGACAAGGGTGCGCTGACGGTCTTCGCCAACACCGAGGTGCTCGACCTCGAGGTCGAGGACGGGACGATCCGTGCCGTCGTCACCGACAAGGGACGGATCGAGGCAGAGCACGTCGTTGTGGCCTGCGGGGTGTGGAGCCCGCACATCGCAGCCATGGCCGGCGCCACGATCCCGCTCACCCCTGCGGTGCACCAGATGGCCGATGTCGGTCCGATCGACATGCTGGCGCAGACCGGAAAGGAGGTCGCCTACCCGATCGTCCGCGACATGGACACGTTCTGCTACGAGCGCCAGACGGCCGGCTCGATGGAGGTCGGCTCGTACGCCCACCGGCCGATCTTCCACCACCCCGACGACATCCCCTCGAGCGACGAGTCGGCGCTCTCCCCAACAGAGCTGCCCTTCACACCCGACGACTTCGACGACCAGATGGAACAGGCCATCGATCTGATGGACGTGCTCGGTGACGCCGAGATCAAGTACGCCATCAACGGCCTGCTGTCGCTGACACCCGACGGCATGCCAGTGCTCGGTGAGACCGTCGAGGTGCGCAATCTGTGGTCTGCGGCAGCGGTGTGGATCAAGGAGGGTCCCGGCATCGCCCAGCTCGTCGCCGAGTGGATGACGTACGGCTACCCGAAGCTGTGCGACCCACACTCGTCGGACATCTCCCGCTTCTCCCCCCACGAGCGCACCGAGCACCACATCTACGCCCGTTGTGCCGAGCATTTCAACAAGACGTACGGCATCGTCCACCCTCGCGAGCAATGGGCCAGCGAGCGCGACATGCGACGAAGCCCGTTCTACGCCCGCCAGCAGGACCTTGGCGCGACGTTCTTCGACGCTCGGGGCTGGGAGCGCCCACAGTGGTACGAGTCCAACGCCGACCTCCTCGACCGCTACCCGGGTCGGTGCGAGCCTCGGACCCACGAGTGGGACGCCAGGTGGTGGTCGCCGATCACGAACGCTGAACACCTGCACCTGCGCCAGCACGTTGGCATGGTTGATCTCACGGCGTTCAACGAGTTCGACGTCGAGGGTCCTGGCGTCGTCGATTACCTGCAGCGGATGTGTGTGAACAACGTCGATGTCGCCGTCGGCCGCTCCGTGTACACGCCGTTGCTCACGCCGAACGGCGGCTTCCGTGCCGATCTCACGATCATGCGGCTCGGCGAGCGACACTTTCGCATCATCACAGGGGCATTCGACGGCGGCCGCGATTGGTACTGGTTCTCGCGCCATGCACCCGACGCCACATCGGCGCAGCACGAGTCGGTCACGCTCACCGACAGGACGTCCGGCATCTGCACCATCGGAGTTTGGGGACCGAAGGCCGAGGCAACCATGGCAGCGATCGTCAGCGGCTCGTCGAGGGCATACGACGTCTCCCAGGCCGGCTTCCCCTACGGAGCCGTGCGCGACGTGCTGATCGAAGGCGTGCCATGCACGATGCTGCGAATCTCCTACGTCGGCGAGAACGGCTGGGAGGTGTACACGAACTCCGAGCACGGCCTTCGAGTGTGGGACACGATCTGGCGGGCCGGGCAGGACCACGACATCCGGCCGGTCGGCATCGGCGTGTACGCCGTCACCGGACGGATCGAGAAGGGCTACCGGTTGATGGGCGCCGAGCTGGAGAGCGAGTACGACCCGGTGGAGGCAGGACTCGCCCGGCGCAAGGTGAAGGCGGCCGACTTCATCGGCAAGCAGGCGTACCTCGCGGCGCGGGAGCGCAAGCCTGCGGCCATCCTGTGCACGCTCGAGATGACGGACCAGACGAGCGCCGACGGGACGAAGCGCTACCCCACTGGGGGCAACGAGCCCATCCTGACCCCAGACGGCGAACGCATCGTCGACGCCCACGGGCGGGTGTCGCGCGTGACGACCGCCGGCGCCGCACCTTCGCTCGGCAGGTACCTGCTCATGGCCTACCTACCTCCCGAGCACGCCGCAGAGGGCAACGAGCTGCGGGTGATGTACATGGACGAGCTGTTCCCCGTGCGCGTCGCCCGCGTCGGCAGCACCCCCCTGTTCGATCCCGAGGACACGCGGATGAGATCATGAGCCTGCGCGTGCTCGTGAGCGTGAAGCGCGTGCCGGCGCCGGGGGCGCGCATCAACCTCACGGCCGACGGTCAGGAGGTCGATACCGCCCACCTGGGGTTCACGACGAGCCCACACGAGGAGTGCGCCGTCGAGGCTGCGGTGCAACTCGTAGAGGCTCACGGCGGCACGGCGACCGTGCTGACACTGGGCCGGCCAGAGGCCGAGGAGCAGCTGCGCTACGCAGTGAGCGTCGGGATCACCTCAGCGGTGCTGCTGCCGATCGAAGGACCGGACTGGGATCCCCAGCGCACGGCGTGCGGCATCGTCACCGCGATCGGGCAACTCGAGTCAGCAGAGGGGCGGTACGACGTGATCTTGTTCGGCAACGAGTCCGCCGATTCTGCCGGCTTCCAGGTCGGGATCCGCGTCGCCCACGCACTCGGCCGGCCGATGGTCAACGGCGCCAAGGGCATCGAGGTCGCCGATGGCATGGTGCATGTGCGGCGCCCGTCCGATGCCGGCGAGGAGGCTTACGCGCTCCCGCTCCCGGCCGTCGTCGGCGTGAAGGAAGGCATCAACCTGCCCCGTTACCCCACGATGAAGGGCCGGCTGGCGTCCAAGCGTGGCAACGTCGCCCGCCTCGACGTCACCGCCGAGCCCGGCGGCCAACAGCTCGTCCGACTGTTCCGTCCACCCGAGCGCGTGTCGCAGACGACGATCCTCGGAAACGGCCCAGATGCTGCCTCGGCGGTCGTCGACCTGCTGGAGGACCTCGGGGTTCTGGCGTGAGCACAGTCCTCGTCGTCGTCGAGCATGACCGGGGCGTGCTGGCCGATGCCACTCGCGAAGCACTGACGGCCGGCCGGGCGATCGCAGCGGCGTCCAGCGCAACGCTCGAGGCGCTGACGATCGGCTCCGCCGCAGACGGACTGACGGCCGACCTCGCAGCGTTCGGCGTAGACGCCGTCCATCAGGCGCACCACGAGATCCTGACCGACTACGGACCAGAGGCGTGGGGCGAGGTCGTCGCCCAGGCCGTCCGTCTGCGGTCTCCCGAGGTCGTGCTCGCCACCGGGACGGATCGCGGCAACGAAGTGCTCGCCCAGGCTGCTGCCCGCCTCGACCTGCCGATGGTCGCCAACTGCACGGTGCTCGCCGGCGACGAGCTGACGCGGGTGAGGTGGGGCGGGTCGCTGCTCGAGCAGACGAAGCTCGTCGCGCCGGTGCGGTTGCTGACCATCGCCCACCACGCCATCGAAGTGGCGCCGAGCGACTCGGCCGGCACCCCCGAGCATGATGTGTTCGTGCCAGACCTCGATCCAGCGCTCGTTCGCAGCGTCGTGCGCGAGCGCGGCCAGCGCGTTGCTGGCATCACCCTGTCGACCGCACCGGTGGTCGTCGGCGGCGGGCGTGGCGTCGGATCGGCCGAGGCGTTCACCCCCCTGGAGGAGCTCGCCGGGTTGCTCGGCGGCGTCGTCGGTTGCTCAAGGGCAGTGACCAACAACGGTTGGCGGAACCACACCGACCAGGTCGGCCAGACCGGGACTCGCATCGCCCCGACGGTGTACCTGGCGTGTGGGATCTCCGGAGCGATCCAGCACTGGGTCGGTGCGATGGCAGCGAAGAACATCGTCGCCATCAACA
>JACDHN010000406.1 GCA_013821025.1 Acidimicrobiia bacterium
CGACGCCGCCACATCGCCCGCCGAGCAAGCGGATAGCGATCGAGTGCTGCTGTCGGTGCGCAACCTTCACACGACGTTCAAGACCGACGCCGGGCTGGTGCGCGCCGTCAACAACGTGAGCTTCGACGTCCACCGCGGTGAGGTGCTGGCGATCGTCGGCGAGTCGGGGTCCGGCAAGTCCGTGGCGGCGATGAGCATCCTCGGACTGGTCCCGTCGCCGCCGGCCCTCATCGAAGCTGAGGGTGTCTTCTGGAAAGGCGAGGACCTGTTGCGTGTGTCGCCGTCGCGGATGCGGCAGGTGCGCGGCAACGAGATCGCCATCATCTTCCAGGATCCGTTGACGGCGCTGAACCCGGTGCAGACCGTCGGTCGCCAGATCGCCGAGATGGCCCGCATCCACGAGAAGATCAGCAAGCGGGCGGCGAGGCAGCGGGCCGTCGAGATGCTCGGCCTCGTCGGGATCCCCCAGCCGGCCAAGCGGGCCGACATGCACCCACACGAGTTCTCCGGCGGTATGCGCCAGAGGGCCATGATCGCCATGGCGATCACCTGCAACCCCGACCTGCTGATCGCCGACGAGCCGACGACGGCGCTCGACGTCACGGTGCAGGCCCAGGTGCTCGAGGTGCTGCTTGAGATCAAGGACGAGATCGACTCGGCCATCATGCTGATCACTCACGACCTCGGCGTCGTGGCCGGGCTGGCCGACCAGGTGATCGTCATGTACGCCGGCCGCCAGGTCGAGTTCGGCGACGCCCACGAGGTGTTCTACCGCACCCGCCATCCATACACGCTCGGCCTGATGGCGTCACTGCCACGCCTCGACGACACCGGTGACGAGAAGCTGCTGCCGATCCGCGGCGCCCCGCCCTCACTGATCCGGTTGCCACCGGGTTGTGCCTTCCACCCTCGTTGCCAGTTCGCCCGCGAGAACTGCAAGGTCGACATACCCGACCTGCGTGTCGTCGAGGGGGAGAACCACCGGTCGGCGTGCCACTACGCCGAGGAGCTGGACAACGTCGACTTCCGAGCCGTGCGGGAGACGACCGACGTATGACGCTCGAATCCGACTCGGTGGAGTTCGTGCCGGCCAACGACGCCCAGCCGTTGCTGTCGGTGCAGAACCTGGTCAAGAACTTCCCGGTGCGCGGTGGGGTCCTGGGGCGTGAGATGGCGTCCGTGCAGGCGGTCTCGGACATCTCGTTCGACCTTGATGCGAACGAGACGCTCGGGTTGGTCGGGGAGTCCGGCTGCGGGAAGTCGACGACCGGCCGCCTGATCCTGCGCCTGCTAGCCCCGACGTGGGGCAGGATCCTGTTCGAGGGACAAGACCTCGCCAAGCTTGACTCCGGCCAGCTGCGCGCCGCGCGGCAGAGGATCCAGATCGTCTTCCAGGACCCGTACGCATCGCTGAACCCTCGCAAGACCGTTGGTCTCGCCATCGGCGAGGCGCTGCGCGTCCACAGGGGGATGAAGCGCAAGGAGGCCGACAAGCGCGTGCATGAACTGCTCGAGCTCGTCGGGCTGTCGACAGAGCACGCCAGTCGGTATCCCCACGAGTTCTCAGGTGGTCAGCGCCAGCGTGTCGGCATCGCTAGGGCACTAGCTCTGGAGCCGGTGCTGGTGGTGCTCGACGAGCCGGTGTCCGCTCTCGACGTCAGCATCCAGGCGGGCGTCGTGAACCTGCTCGAGCAACTGCAGAACGAGTTCGGATTGGCGTACCTGTTCATCGCTCATGATCTGTCGGTCGTACGGCACATCTCGGACCGGGTGGCCGTGATGTACCTGGGCAAGATCGTCGAGATCGGCGAACGCAAGCAGATCTACGAGACTCCCGCCCACCCATACACACAGGCGCTGCTTTCGGCGATCCCGATCCCCGACCCCGACCTGGAGCGCTCGCGCAAGCGGATCATGGTGACGGGCGACGTACCGAGCCCGATCAATCCGCCGTCTGGTTGCCGCTTCCGCACCAGGTGCCCGAAGGCGGAGGAGATCTGCGCCATCGAGGAGCCCGAGCTCGTCGACAGGGGGCAAGGCCACCCGGCGGCGTGCCACTTCGCCGAGGTGGTCGACGTCATCGACCCCGACACGCCAGAGGGCGTGCCGGAGTTCGTCACGCCCTGAAGGACCCTCTCATCCCTGACGGTCGAAGCGGACGTTCTCGGCGTCCCAGAACGCCTCGGCCTTGGCCTTCATGTCGTTCCAACGCTCGGCGACGCCCGAGCCCGTCATGCCTGGTCCGTTCATCAGCACGAACAGCCCCACCAGGACGCCGAAGATCACGGCCTTGCGAGCGACCGCTGCGAAGAACTTGACGGCGACGATGATCGCCAGGACCGCGAGTAGCAACCACACGCTGCCCGAGACGCCCGTTAGGGCCTCTGCGACCTCACGGGCAGCGCCCGTTTCCTGTTGTGCGAACATCATGTTGTCTCGAGTGCAAATGTAGTGAGGCACGTTCCGCTGGCGGGGGATGGTCGTCGTAGGCTTCGAAACCATCGGCCCGGGTGGCGGAATTGGCAGACGCGGGGGGCTTAAACCCCCCTTCCCGCAAGGGAGTGTGGGTTCGAATCCCGCCCCGGGCACCCATTCCTGTGCACAGGTCGTGCA
>JACDHN010000137.1 GCA_013821025.1 Acidimicrobiia bacterium
CACATCGACACTGGGCACAACTTTCCGGAGCTGATCGAGTTTCGCGATCGCACCGTCGAAGCAACCGGTGTGCGCCTGCTCGTGGCGTCGGTCCAGGACTCCATCGACGCCGGCCGCGTCCGCGAGCAGCCGGGCCCACGATCCACGCGCAACCCGCTGCAAACGGTCACCTTGCTCGACGCCATCACAGAGCACGGCTTCGACGCTGTCTTCGGCGGTGCCCGCCGCGACGAGGAGCGGTCGCGGGCGAAGGAGCGGGTGTACTCGCACCGCGACGAGTTCGGCCAATGGGATCCGAAGAATCAGCGCCCCGAGCTGTGGGGCCTGTACAACAGCCGCCATCACCGGGGCGAGCACATGCGGATCTTCCCGCTGTCCAACTGGACCGAGCTCGACATCTGGCGGTTCGTCGCCGCCAAGAAGATCGACCTGCCCGGCCTGTACTTCGCCCACAAGCGCGACGTGTTCCGCCGGGACGGGATGCTCATGGCCGTCAACCCCTTCACGCCGATGATGGAGAGTGAGGAGTCGTTCACGGAGACCGTCCGCTTCCGCACCATCGGCGACGCCACGTGCACGGCCGCTGTCGAATCGAGCGCTGCGACGGTGTCGGACATCGTCGCCGAGACGTCGATCGCCCGACTGACCGAACGAGGTGCCACTCGCGCCGACGACCGCATCTCAGAGGCCGGGATGGAAGATCGCAAGCGACTGGGCTATTTCTGATGAGTGAGCGCAGCCTCATCTGATGGGTCGACGCATCGCCCCCTTGCGGTTCGCCACGGTCGGCAGCGTCGACGACGGCAAGTCGACCCTGATTGGCAGGCTGCTGTACGACTCCAAGTCGATCTTCGAGGATCAGCTCGAGCACGTCGAGGCGGTGAGCCTCCGGCGGGGCGACGAATACGTCGACCTGGCGCTGCTCACCGATGGCTTGCGCGCCGAGCGCGAGCAGGGCATCACCATCGACGTCGCCTACCGCTACTTCTCAACCCCCCAGCGCGACTTCATCATCGCTGACTGCCCTGGGCACATCCAGTACACGCGCAACATGATCACCGGCGCATCCACCGCCGACCTGGCACTCGTGCTCGTCGACGCCCGCCTGGGCGTGGTCGAGCAGACCAGGCGACACAGCCTGCTGGTGTCGCTACTCGGCGTGCCTCACCTGGTGATCTGCGTCAACAAGATGGACCTGGTCGACTTCGCCGAATCCCGCTTCGAGGAGATCCGCGACCAGTTCACGGAGTTTGCCGGCCAACTCGACCTGCACGATGTCACGTTCATCCCGATCTCGGCGTTGAAGGGCGACAACATCGTCGACCGTTCAAAGAGCACGGACTGGTACGAGGGACCGACGCTGCTGCACCACCTGGAGACGGTGTACGTCGCCAGCGACGACAACCTGATCGACGTGCGGTTCCCGGTGCAGTACGTGATCCGCCCCAAGCGAACCGAGTACCACGATTACCGCGGGTACGCCGGCCAGGTGGCCGCCGGCCGGATGCGGCCTGGCGACGAGGTGATGGTACTGCCGTCTGGCATGACGTCGACGATCGCCAGCATCGACACCGCCGACGGCCCGCTCGACGAAGCGCGGCCGCCGCAGTCCGTGGCGATCACGCTGGCCGACGACGTCGACATCTCGAGGGGCGATCTCATCTGCCGCCCGAACAACCACCCAGAGCCGTCCCAGGACGTCGAGGCAATGGTGGCATGGATGGATTCTTCGGCATCACTGAACCCGCGCACCATCTTCACGTTGAAGCACACCACCCGCTCGGTGCGGGCCATGGTCACAGACTTGCGATACCGGCTCGACATCCAGACGATGCACCGCGACACGGAGGCGACATCATTGTCGCTCAACGAGATCGGGCGGGTGTCGCTGCGCACGATGCAGCCGATCTTCGCCGACGACTATCGCCGCAACCGGGCGACGGGGAGCTTCATCCTCATCGACGAGTCGACGAACCAGACGGTCGCCGGCGGGATGATCCGAACGTCGGCCGGCTGAGTGCCCAGGAGCACTGTGACGCCCATAGCCACACCCGTGTGCCGGTGCGAGCGACGGAGCGCCAGCGCAGCAGCGGTGAACGGCGGCCTGCGTGGCCGGGGAACGCTGTGAACGACAACCTCGTCTGGCACGACACGACCGTCAGTCGCGCAGACCGCTGGTCGGCCCACGCCCTCTCGGGGGCAACGCTGTGGTTCACCGGGCTCTCAGGCTCTGGCAAGTCGACGGTGGCAAACGCCGTCGCCGCCCGCCTGCTCGCCACTGGCCGACCGGCATACATCCTCGACGGTGACAACGTGCGCCACGGCCTGAACGCCGACCTGGGCTTCTCGGCCGACGACCGCAGCGAGAACATCCGCCGCGTCGGTGAAGTGGCACGCCTGATGGCCGACGCCGGCCTCGTGGTGTTGGTGCCCGTGATCTCGCCGTACCGGGCCGACCGAGAACGGGCCCGCCGGGCCCACGAGGTGGCAGGGTTGCCGTTCGTCGAGGTGTTCGTCGACACGCCGCTGGCGGTGTGCGAGGAGCGCGATCCCAAGGGCCTGTACCGCAGGGCTCGGGCCGGAGAGCTGTCGGACATGACGGGCATCGACGCCCCGTACGAGGCACCCGAGTCGCCTGAGGTGCGGATCACGCCCGGCGGCATCGACGCGCAGGCCGAACAGGTCCTCTTAGCATTCCCGCTCAGCTGACCCTCGGACAGAACCCGAGGTTGGGTGGGCGTCAGCGGGTGGGGAGGGCTGCAGCGATATGGCCGGTGCGCTCGGACACGGCGCGTCCTGCCCGTCGCGCAGCGCGGCCGCTGCTCCAGAACACCGAAGGGCGACCGCCGGTGTCAAGGGCGGTCGTTAGCAGACCGCCCAACATGGCGAGGTTCTTGAGGAACTGGGTCTGTTGCTGCTGGCGCTCGGTGCCGTTCTTCTTCCAGAACGCGTGACCGGCGAGCGTCGTCGGTACCAGCGACCCGGCGAGCGCCAGCGCAGCGGGCCGGGCGAGGATGCCGGTGGCCAGCAGGACACCGCCGCCCACCTGGACGGCGGCATTGAGCTTCACGAGCTGGGCGGGATCTTCGGGGAGCCCGACTTTGCGAAGCTGCTCGCTGAGCGGCGAGACCACCTTCTCAGCGGGTGGCGCTTTGGGAGCCGGATTGCGCAGCGCTTCGAGGCCGCCGGCGATGAAGACGCCAGCCAACAGGGGTCGGGTAAGAGTGCGAATGCCAATCATCGTTCATCTGTGTACCCGCTGGAAGTGCGCGACGAAACCCGGTTGAGAACGAGGATGCGCCTGCTTAGGTTGATTGGGCTTTGGAACCGCCAGAAGCTCCCTCCGATTTCTCCACCCTGACGCGCCGTCTGCGACCCGAGCGGGGACGGCTCGGCGCGCTCCTGGTGGTGCTGATCGCAGCGATGACACTGCCCCTGCTGGGGCCCTACCTCATGGGCCGATTCGTGGACCAGGCTGCTGGCGGCGAACCGGCCTCTGGCCTCGTCCTCCTCGCTGCACTCTTCCTCGCCGTGGCGATCCTCGCCGACGGGTTGCAGCTGCTCGTGACCTGGCTCTCGGTGCGCCTGGCGTGGCGTGTGGGCAACCGCCTTCGATCAGACCTCTGCCAGCATGCCCTCGGGTTGGACCTTGCCTGGCACGGCGAGCACAGCGCCGGACAGCTGATCGAGCGCGTCGACGGTGACGTCGACGCCCTGACGAAGTTCTCGTCGGCTGCCGTCCTGAACCTGGCTGGCAACGCCGTGCTGCTCGTGGGGACGTTGGTCGTCGTGACGGCGATCGACTGGCGCGCCGGCGCCCTCGTGGCGCTCGTCACCGCCGCGGCCGCCCTTGTGCTGATGCGGCTGCGTAAAGCGGCGGTGCCGTACCGCGACGCCGAGCGCGAGGTGCAGGCGTCCCTCTACGGCGACATCGAGGAGCGGCTCGGCGGGCTGGAGGACCTGCGCGCCAACGGCGCCGGTCGCTGGGCGGTGCAGCGCCTGCATGTCAACTCGTGGCGATGGTGGAACGTGTCGCGCAAGGCAGCCGCTCGCGGCGACGGCGCCCTCGTGGCGGCCGATGTCATCTTCGCCCTCGGGTCGGCGCTCATCCTCGGGCTCGGCGTCCTGCTGTACCGCGATGGCGCCATCACGATCGGCACCGTGCTGGCGCTCTTCCGGTATTCCCAACTCGTCAGCGAGCCCCTGTGGGAGGTCGCCGAGCAGCTCTCGGAGATGCAGAAGGCGATCGCCGGCACCAGGCGGGCCGCCCGCCTGCTGGCGACGGAGTCGACGATCCAGGACGGGGACGGACCCGATCTCCCAGGCGGGGCGCTCGGCTTCGAGCTGGACGACGTCTGCTTCGGGTACGGCACCGGCAGACCGGTGCTCGATGGCGTCACCATCGAGGCGTCGCCCGGCACGACCGTGGGCATCGTCGGGCGCACCGGGAGCGGCAAGACGACGATCGGGCGGCTGCTAGCCCGACTGTGGGATCCCGAGACCGGCGCCGTCAGGGTCGGCGGTGTCGATCTTCGTTCCACCCGCCAGTCCGACCTACGCAGCCGCATCGCCGTCGTCACTCAAGAGGTGGAGATCTTCCGGGGCACCGTTCGCGACAACCTGACGTTGTTCGGCACCGTGGCCGCCACCGACGCCGAGCTGACCGACGCCCTGGAGCGGAGTGGGCTCGGCGGCTGGCTGACGGTGTTGCCCGGCGGGCTCGAGACGATGCTTCACGGCTCATCGGAGCTGTCGGCCGGTGAGGCCCAGCTGCTGGCGTTCGCCAGGGTGCTGATCGCCGATCCCGGACTCATCGTGCTGGACGAGGCGTCGAGTCGCCTCGACCCCGGCACCGAGGCCCGGCTCACGGCTTCGACTGCGCAGCTACTGGGTGGGCGCACCGCCGTCGTGATCGCCCACCGCCTGTCGACGCTGGAGTCCGTCGACCACATCGTCATGCTCGACCGCGGCGTGGTCGCCGAGCAGGGATCGCGGGCGCAGCTCGAAGCCGATCCCACGTCACGTTTCGCCTCATTGCTGGCCGATGAGCGCCGGGCCAGGGTTTCCCGATGATCGAACAGGAGGACCTCGACGAGCAGATCGCCGACGATCGCCCCGATGACGGCCCCGTGATCGACACGGACGCGATCGAGGATTCACCCACCGTCGACAGGGCGTCGATCCCGGTGGCTTGGAGGATCCTGCGCTCCGACCCCGGTGGTTGGGGCATCGCCGCGTTGTGGTGGGTGATGTTCTTCTCGCTGCCCTTGCCCATCGGGCTGGCCGTGCTGCAAGTGTTCGACTCGGCCGAAGGCACCTCAGCCTCAGTGTGGTTGTGGCTTGCCGTGTTTGCCGGTCTCGAGGTCGGGCGATGGACGATCCTCGTCTTCGGCATCGTTCAGTGGCACGGCTGCTGGGTCTACTGGCACACCGTGCCGCGCGTGAACATGCTGCGGTCCCTCGTGGCCGACCCGGGCCCGGCGACTGGTCGGCTACCAGGTTCCACGGGTGAGGCGGTCAGCCGTTTCCGTGACGATGTGCGCGATGTCGCCATGGTGCTCGACATCTGGCTCGACGTGCTGGCGTCGTTTGTCAGCTCGGTGGCGGCGTTCATCGTGTTGCTGTACATCGACGCCAGGGCGGCGCTGGCCATCGTGGCGCCCGTGGTCGCCGTGCTGTGGCTCGGCCAGATCCTCGGTCGCCGCTTGCGTGAGTGGAGGTGGGCAGAGCGCCAGCGCACGGCCCGCGTGACGTCGTTCCTTGGCGAGACGTTCGGCGCCGTCACGGCCGTCAAGGTGGCCGGCGCCGAAGATGCCGTACGGCGCCGGTTCGTGCAGCTCGGAGAGGACAGGGCGTGGGCGGCGCGGCGCGACCAGGTCGGTACCCAGATGTTCCAGACCATGTCGGGCGTGACCGCCAACGCCGGCATCGGGCTCGCCATGCTGGCCATCGTCGGACCGATCCGCAGCGGCCGCCTGGGCGCCGGGGAGGTGGCGCTGTTCACGGCGTACGCAACGTTGCTTGCCAGCCTGCCCCGGATGCTCGGACGGGCCGCCATCTGGCGCCGCCAGGCCGACGTGTCGGTCACCCGTCTCGGCCGGTTGATGCCCGATCGCACGCCGGACGACGTGGCCGAGCCGGTACAGACATGGCTGCGGCACGGGCCCCCTGACATGCCCCAGCCTGAGCGCATCGCCCCGGCGCACCGGCGTGGCGTCGATCGGTTCGAACGCCTGGAGGTGCGCGATCTGGCCGTGCGGCTCGACGACGACGAGCAGATTCGCCACGTCGACCTCGACGTCGAGCGCGGCCAGCTCGTCGTCGTGACAGGCCCCGTTGGCGCCGGCAAGTCGCTGTTGTTGCGCTCGCTCCTCGGTCTCGTGCCGAGACACACGGGCCAGATCTCGTGGAACGGCGAGGCGATCGTCGACCCGTCGGTGGAGCTGGTGCCGCCTCGCGTCGCCTACGTGCCCCAGGTGCCGCGGCTGTTCAGCGAGACGCTCACCGAGACGGTGCTGCTGGGAGAGCCCGAGATCGGACTCGTCGACGCCCTGTGGTTGGCGTGCCTCGACGAGGACTTGAAGGAGCTCCCGAGGGGGCTCGACACGATGGTTGGCCCCAAAGGCGTGCGCCTGTCGGGCGGCCAGATCCAGCGCACAGCGGCGGCCAGGGCGTTTGTGCGCCGCCCTGAGGTGCTCGTGATCGACGACCTGTCGAGCGCCCTCGACGTGGCCACGGAGACGCTGCTGTGGGACCGGCTGTTCGAACAGCGCGGCGAGCGCACCGTGATCGCCGTCAGCCACCGGCCGCGTGTGCTCGCCGCAGCCGACCTCGTCGTCGTGCTCGACGACGGGCGGGTCGTAACCTGAACCCGTGACGGGGACATTGGCGGTGGATGAACCGGTGGCGGTGCGGGTCACGCACCACGTGCCGCCGCACCTGGCGCCGTTCGTCGAGATGGCCGTCGGCTACGACTATCGGCTGCAAGCACCCGGGCTCCACGCCGGATTGCCGTCGCAATACCTGACGATCGTCGTCAGCCTTGACGATCCCGTCGACATGATCGCCATGCCCGACCCGGGTCAGATGCCCGCTGCACTCGGGGCGCTGGTCGGCGGTATCGCTGCCGCGCCGGTTTCGATCCGTCACGACGGGACGCAGATCGGCATTCACCTTGGCGTCACGCCACTCGGGGCCAGGGCGCTGTTCGGCATGCCGTCGGGC
>JACDHN010000138.1 GCA_013821025.1 Acidimicrobiia bacterium
GTCCTCTCCTGGCGGGCGGCGGCGGGCGCGCTGCCGTGTCTCTTGTCACAGAGCGTCGAGTGCCGGGCTGGATACATCCGTTCCGATGCATTGGAACGCAGCCGCCGCCGCCAGTGCCTTGGGGCCGGCGTCGGCAGCAGCGGCGACGGCCGAGCCGAGAGCTGCGCTCGGCGGCGCTCCTGCTCGGAGTGCCCGGTGCAGGTCGACGGCGAGCCGACCAACGCTGTCGTCGGGCACGGCCAGCACGGGGGCGATGACCGATCCCACGCCGAGCGACAGCAGAGACGTCGCCGTCCCCAGGAGCTCGTCACCGGCGTACCACCCGCTGCGCCCTGCGTGGCAGGCGGCGAGGACCACCAGCCACGGAACGGCCGCGGCGTGTTCCAGGTCGTGGATCATCAGCGGGCCGTCGGCGAGCTCGAGCGACGAGAACATCGGGTTATCGGCGCGGAACGTGCCGTGGGTGGCGAGATGAGCAACGTCGGCTTCGGCGATGGAGGCGAGCACGGCGTCGCAGGTGGCATCGTCGCCGGTCAACGTGCGTGGCGAAGGGTACATCTCGCCGACGGCCGCTATCTCCCGCTCGGCCGCCGGCAGGCCGGCGCCACCCACCAGCAGGAGGCGTCGACCGGGCGGCTCTTCAGCCTGGCGGACCCACCACGTGGCGCTAGGGGTGATCGTCACGTCACGGCAACGTTGAAGTGTGTTCAACGCGCCCCAGGGCATGGAGTGCAGCCGGCCCGTCGGCACGATCACCACGCCGGCGACCGGTCCGACGCCGAGGGGCACGACGAGCCGGTCGTCCAACTCCTGGCGCGACACCTCGAAGGACCGCATCGCGGCTTCGGCCAGGGGGTGGCCGTCGGGCAGCGACATCAACCGCCGGATGGCGAACAACAGATGGTCGTGGGCCTGCCCGATCACACCGACGGAGCCGAGGTCGACGAGCGACGAGCGACGAGGCGTGACGACGACGGCGTGAAGACTGTCGCCCGTTTGCACGAACTCGACGAGCGCTCTCGGCCCGAGCTGCCGGCGGAGTTGGCGCACGTCGAGCCGGCCGCTGACCGCTCGCGGATCGCCGATGGCGAGCCGGGTTCGTCGGGTGATGCTGCGCTCGAGCGCTTCGATGGAACCCTTGGTCCTCGTCACCTCCGCCCGATGATCACCGGAGGTCGCATCCTCGAGAACAGCGACCCGCATCACGCCGTCCAGGCGCCGCAGTTCGGCGAGGTCGGTGGCCACGTCCTCGTCGGCGGAACGGTCGGGGGAGCGGGGAGCCAGGGCGCCGGCTCGCCAGCGTTCGGCCGCCGCCAGCACGTCGGGCGGGCGACCGGATCGCAGCGCCAGTCGGAGCCCGAGGCGCGCCAGGGTCTCGCCATGCGCCGACACCCGGACGCGCAGCTCGCGGGCGCCGAGCGTCGCCCGGTGGCGGTCGATGACCCGCAGACCGTTGCTGATCGCCCGTTTGGCGGCGGCAAGGTCGCCGTCGGCGACGTTGAGCAGGGCGCTGGCGTGCCAGGCCTCTGCTCGCTGCGTCGGCGATCCCCGGTGGCGGCGCCGGGCGGCTGTGGCCAGTTCCTCGCGGGCGATGTCCAGCCGACCGAGCCCGATGGCCAACCTGCCGGCCAGCACGCGCACCTCGGCGGCCTCGGTGACCCACCCCACCTGCTCGAGTGTTGCCGCCGCCCGGCGCAGGCTCGACAGCTGACGTGATCGCGACCGCCGGTCTGCGGCCGGTGCTTCATCAGTCGGGGTGTCATCGGCGGTCGCCAGCACGCCGACGTACGTGGCGAGCGCTGCCCACGCGGGTCGCCCAGTGGTGCGAAACACATCGGCCGCCCGGCGCGACTCGTCGAGCGCTGTGGCGCGATCGCCGAGCAGGAGTTGGGCGCGCGCCAACAGCAGGTGCGATTCGGCGAGTTGTAGCTGGTTGCCGGCCCGGTCGGCATCGTTGACGAGGCGGGCGGCGACGTCGCGCGCTTCGGCGGCGAGGCCTGCTGCCAGGTGTAGCTCGCACTGATCGGTGTCGAGGGCCGCCAACAAACGGCCCGGCGACCCGAGCGAGGAGTAGCGCTCCCGGGCGAGATCGAATGTCCGCAGGGCCTCGGGGAGTTGGCCGAGCCGCCCCGACAGGTACCCAAGGTTGTGCAGCGCCACTGCAGACAGCAGGTGCTGACCGAGCTCGTCGGCGATTCGCTGGGCGGCAATGAAATCGTGGCGGGCCCCGGTGGAATCGCCGAGCTGGAGCCGGGCAATACCGCGGTTGCCGAGCAGTCGAGCCTGGGCGAGACGATCGCCACCGGCCCGCAGCAGCGGGAGTGCTTCGTCGTACTCGTCCACGGCCGCGTCGACTGCGCCCGAGAACATGAAGACGAACCCGCGCTGCATCAGCAGCCGGCCCAGCGGGGCGCCGTCGAGCGCCGGCTCGGCGAGGTCGAGCTGGGCCAGGGCACCTTCGGAGTCGCCGGCAGCCTGGAGGCACAGCGACCAGCTCACGCGGATCAGTGCCTCTTCGACGGGCTCGGCGACGGCGTCCGCGAGACGGACGGCTTCGGCGTACACGGGTCCGGCATCGGCGATGGCTCCTTGGTCGTGCAGCAACCGTCCGAGTCCCCATTGGGCGAGCATGTGGGCCCTCTCCGACGACGATGGATCGGCGAGCACCTCCCGCAGGTCGTGGCCAGCACGCGACGGATCACTGTGCACGAGGTCGAACGCGCTCCGAGCCCGGCGTTCGGCGTCGGTGGCCGGGGGGTGGCTCGGCGTGGAGAGGTCTGTCATGCTGGCCCCAGCGTTCGATCGACGGCGCCCGACCCTAGTGGCGCAAGCGAGGGAGACCATCCGAAATGGCAGACGATCCCGGCCGCGGTGATCGCGGCGACAGCCAGGAGCTCGGTAAGCCCGTCCCAGGTCGGCGCACCAGAGGGCCCGACCGGTGGCGCACGAGCATCAGGTTCAGCTCCGGTCCTGACGGCGGAGGGTACGCGTTCCGGCCCGGCGAGATGGTGGTGGAGCACGACGCGCTCGACGCCGTGCGCACCATCGTACGCCAGGATGTCGATGCTCGCGATGTCAGCAGAACGGTGATGCTCTTGGTCGGTGAGCCCGATCCCGTCGGCCTGTCGGCGAGCTTGCGGTCCCGAGGCTTCCGCGCCCAACCGAACCATGTGGTGTTTGCCACCCAAGGCCACGACGTGTGGGGAAACTCTGCGGCCGTGGGAAACCCGGCGTTCGCCAACCCGGCGGCGGTAGGGAACCCGGCGGCGGTCGGGAACCCGGCGGCGGTAGGGAACCCGGCGGCGGTAGGGAACCCGGCGGCGGTCTGGAACCCGGCGGGGCTCGGACACGGGCACGGGTGTGCGTGCTGCCCGCCAGTGGCTGGTTGCGGGTGCCACGGCGTGCCCACCGTGACGACCCGGCAAGCGCCTCATCGCAGCGCCGCCAGGCGGGCACCGTACGACGAGGCCTTGATGCGAGCCGGCGGCGGGGCGCCCGATCCGGCGCGGGTCGTGGTGCTCGACACCGGGCTCGCTCCCGACGATCTGTGTGGCGACATCACCGGCGTGGCCGTCCGTCCCGCTGAACCCTGGGGTCCGACCAAGCTCGACGAATCGCTCCCGGGACCGTTTCCGTACACGGCCACCGACAACCACGATCATCCCGACGAGAACAACGACCAGTGGCTCGACCCGGTGTCCGGCCACGGCACGTTCATCGCCGGGCTGATCTGCCGCCTGGCGCCGGGCGCCCACGTGGAGCTGGGCCGGGTGCTGGAGACGACGGGCGAAGGCAACGACGCCGACATCGCCTTCCGGATCACGCAGCTGGCCAGCAAGCCACCGGCGGTGCTGTGCCTGTCACTGTCGTGCTACACCGAGCTCGACGCCCCGCCGCTGGCGCTGGCATCGGCCATCGCCGAACTGCAGCAGCTGGGCACGGTGGTCGTGGCGTCGGCCGGCAACGACTCCCATTGCCGGGTCGCATGGCCGGCGGCACTGCCTGGCGTCGTCTCCGTCGGAGCGCTGGGACCAGAGGGACCGGCGCCGTTCACCAACTTCGGATCGTGGGTGCGTGCCTGCGCCCCGGGACTCGACATCGTGAGCGACTTCTTCGAAGGCGTCGACGATGACGACGACGGCGTGCTCGACGGCGGGAGCTTCTGGGGATGGGCGAGCTGGAGCGGCACGTCGTTCGCCGCACCGATCGTTGCCGCTGCCATCACGCGAGAGATCCTGCTGTACGGGCTCGCCCCTGACGCGGCGGCCGAGCGGGTGGTCGACGACGAGCGGCTGTTCCGATTCCCAGGGCTCGGCACGGTGGTCAACCTGCACTGACCGACCGCCTTCGACCGCTGTGCCACGACAAACGCCCGAAGTCGTCGTTTGTTCGTTGCACAGACGTGGATTGGTCGCACTGGCACACTGGCCCGATGACGACCTTCTCGGATGCCGAGGCCGACTTCTTGGCCGAGGCCAAGTTGGCGCGCTTCGCCACGGTGGACCCTGATGGCTATCCGCACGTGGTGCCGGTGGGGTTCCGGATCGATCACGCCAACAGCGTGATCGACATCGGCGGTCGTGAGCTCGCCAGCACGCAGAAGTTCCGCAACGTGGCGTCCGCCGGCGGGTCGGCCGCCAAGGTCGGCGTCGTGATCGACGACGTGCGTCCTCCGTGGAGGCCCCGCTGCGTGATGGTACGAGGGCTGGCTCGCATCGTGGAGTGGGAGGGATCGCCCGTGATCCGCATCACGCCAGAGAAGATCGTCAGCTGGGGTCTCGACGATGCGTCCTCCGGCGACGTCGTCTGACACGGGCGCACGTTGAGCTTCACCTACGATCGGGCTGTGGAGTTCGACTGCCCGCGATGCCACGAGCACGTGACCGAGGACTACTTCGGTCCGTGTGGCGACTGCAGGCAGGCGTTGCGGGCCTCGCTCACTCGCATCGGTCGTCAGGTCGAAGTGGCCGAGTACGAGCCGAAGGTGAACGTCACGCCGAACGCCGTCGCCCTCAGGGACGACTGATCCCGGCCGCCTCCAGGCGGCTCGCAGGTAATGTGGGCGGCGTCCGGGGACGTAGCTCAGTTGGCTAGAGCATCTGGTTTGCAACCAGAAGGTCGTGGGTTCGAGCCCCATCGTCTCCACCGGCAACTCGCTCGGCCGCGTGTGCCGGCGGCGCCACTCGTTCACCTTTACATTTTGTCAATCGCTGCCTAACCTGGCCTGATGCTGGCTGACACTTCTGCGATCGATGCCGGCGAGTTGCGCATCGACGGTGCCCGGCTGCTGCGCCGCCTGGATGAGCTCGCCGAGATCGGTGCCATCGAGGGCACGCAGGGCTGCTCGAGGCTGGCGCTCACCGACGAGGATGCCGCTGGCCGAGCGCTCCTAGCCACGTGGATGCGCGACCTGGGGCTGACAGTGATCGTCGACGCCATCGGCAACACCGTGGGGGTGCTCGGCAGCGACTCTGTGCAGGGTGCTGTGCTGACGGGTTCGCACATCGACACGGTGGCGACGGGCGGACGTTTCGACGGGAACCTCGGCGTTCTGGCCGGCCTGGAAGTTCTGGAGACCGTGATCGATCACGGTGTCCGGCCGGGCCGGCCGCTCGCTGTCGGGTTCTTCACCAACGAAGAAGGCGCCCGGTTCGCGCCCGACATGCTCGGCAGCCTCGTGTATGCAGGCGGGCTGCAGATCGAGCGGGCTCTGCAGTCGGTCGCCATCGACGGCGCCGTGCTCGGCGACGAGCTCGACCGCATCGGCTGGCGGGGCGCAGCGCCGGTTCCCGGCATCGCCCCGCACGCGTTCGTGGAGTGCCACATCGAGCAGGGTCCGGTGCTCGAGGCCGAGGGGATCACCATCGGCGCCGTCACCGGCGTGCAGGGGATCTCGTGGACCAAGTTGACGCTCACCGGTCAGTCCAACCACGCCGGAACGACGCCGATGAGTCATCGCCGCGACGCCGGGTACGTGGCAGTGAGGATCGCCGGGTTCGTCCGCGACGTGGTCGATGAGATCGGACCGCCGCAGGTCGGCACCGTCGGGCGCATCGAGCTGTACCCGAACCTGGTCAACGTCGTCGCCGCGAGGGCGACGCTGACCGTGGACGTGCGCAACACCGACGACGCCGTGCTGACCGACGTCGAGGGACGGATCGCCGAGTTCGCCGCCGGTGCCGCAGCCGGCGAGGGTGTCGAGCTGGCGACCGAGGTGCTGGCCCGCTTCGTCCCGGTGGCCTTCGACCCGGCGGTGATCGATCTCGTGGAGCACGTGGCTGAGCAACTCGGACACACCACCATGCGGCTCCCCGCAGGAGCAGGTCACGACGCCCAGATGCTGGCCAGGATCTGTCCGGCAGGGATGGTGTTCGTACCCTCGGTCGACGGGATCAGCCACAATCCCGCCGAGCACACCGACCCTGCCGACATCGAGGCCGGGGTGAACGTGCTGCTGCACGCGATGCTGCGCCTCGCCGAGGTCGGCCGGGTCGAGGAGCGAGCTCCATGAGTCGCGTCGTCGTGGTCGGTGGCGCCCAACTCGGTCCGATCGGCGCCGATGACTCGCGCGCAGAAGTTGTCGAGCGGCTCGTGGCATTGCTGCGCCAGGGCGCCGAGGCCGGCTGCGACGTGATGGTGTTCCCGGAGCTGGCGCTCACCACCTTCTTTCCCCGATGGCACGTCGAGGACATCGCCGAGTTCGACCACTACTACGAGACGGAGATGCCGTCGCCAGAGACGAAGCCCCTGTTCGACGAGGCGCGTCGCCTGGGTGTCGGGTTCGGGCTCGGCTACGCCGAGCTGACCCCCGAAGGGCATCGCTACAACTCGTACATCCTGGTGGAGCGTGACGGCAGCACCGTGGCCACGTTCCGCAAGGTCCACATCCCGGGCCACAAGAAGCACGAGCCGCAGCGCCGGTTCCAGCACCTCGAGCGCTACTACTTCGAGGAGTCGCCTCAGAGCTTCGGAGTCTGGACGGCGTTCGGTGGCCGCATCGGCGCCGCTCTCTGCAACGACCGGCGGTGGCCCGAGACGTACCGAGTGATGGGGCTGCAGGGCGTGGAGCTGATCGTGATCGGCTACAACACGCCGCTGCACTACGCTCCCGACCCGACGCAGAACGCATTGGCCGGGTTCCACAACCACCTCGTGATGCAGGCCGGTGCCTACCAGAACGCCACGTGGGTGGTCGGCGTGGCCAAGGGCGGCATCGAAGAG
>JACDHN010000139.1 GCA_013821025.1 Acidimicrobiia bacterium
GTGCTCGAAGGCCGTCAGGTGTTCCCGAACCTCGATGTCGAGGAGAACCTTCGGACCGGCGCCTACACACGACGGGGAGGTGCGGCGATCAGTGAAGACTTGGAGCGCGTGTTCGAACGCTTCCCCCTGCTGGCGAAGCGAAGGAAGCAGGCCGCCGGCTACCTGTCGGGTGGTGAGCAGCAGATGCTCGCCATCGGGAGGGCGCTGATGGCGGCGCCTCGCGTCCTGTTGCTCGACGAGCCGAGTCTCGGTCTCGCTCCCAGGTTGGTGGAGGAGATCGGAGCCGTCATCAGCGCCATCAACGCCGACGGCACGGCGGTGTTGTTGGTGGAGCAGAACGCCACGATGGCCCTCGGCATCGCCCAGCACGGCTACGTGCTCGAGACCGGGCGCGTCGTCATGGACGCACCGGCCGAGAAGCTGCTGCGCGACGAGGACATCCGTGAGTTCTACCTCGGGGTCCACGGCAGTGCCCGCACCGACTATCGGGATGTCAAGCACTACCGACGCAAGAAGCGGTGGCTCTCGTGACAGTCGACCCGATCCTCGCCGTGAGCGGTCTGCGCCTGACGTTCAAGGGCGTCACGGCGATCGACGATGTCAGCTTCGCCGTGCAGCCGGGCGAGATGTTCGCCATCATCGGGCCGAACGGCGCCGGGAAGACGTCGGTGTTCAACTGCATCAGCGGCGTGTACCGACCCCACAGCGGTTCGATCCACTTCGACGGCGTGGACATCACGGGCATGAGGCCCAACAAGGTGGCATCGAAGGGAGTTGTGCGCACGTTCCAGAACGTGGAGGTGTTCCCCACCATGACGGTGGTCGATAACCTCCTGCTCGGTCGATACCATCACATGAGGACCGGGCTCGTCAGCGGAGCCATTTGGGCCGGACGCGCCGTGCGCGAGGAGGTCTCCAACCGGGTGAAGGTCGAGGAGATCATCGACTTCCTCGAGATCCAACCGATCCGCCACGCAGTGGTCGGCGCCCTTCCCCACGGGTTGCAGAAACGGGTGGAGCTGGGCAGGGCCCTCGCCATGGAGCCGCGCGTGTTGCTGCTCGACGAGCCGGTGGCCGGCATGAACCAGGAAGAGACCGAGGACACCGTGCGCTTCGTCCTCGACGTCAACGAGGAGCTCGGCGTCACGGTCGTGCTCGTCGAGCACGACATGGGAGTGGTCATGGACATCTCCGACCGGGTATGCGTGCTCGACTTCGGGCGCGTCATCGCCACCGGCGAACCCACAGCTGTGGCGACCGACCCGGCGGTCGTCGAGGCCTACCTCGGCGTCGCCAACTCGACGCCATGACATGTCGGCCCACCGCACCGGTGCTGAACCATCAACGAAGGAGATCCTGACAATGACCGTCACGAACCAGGCCGTGGGCCTGCACCACGTCGCCTACGCCTGCAAGGACGTCGAGGCTACGCACCACTTCTACGAGGATCTGATGGGCTTCGAGCTGGTCCACACCGAGATCGAGCAGTTCGACCGCGGCGGATATTTCCGACACATGTTCTACGACGTCGGCGACGGCACGTGCATCGCCTTCTTCGACCTTCACGGGGTCGGTGAGAAGACCGATTGGAACAGCGCCATCTCCAAGGGCAACGGGCTACCGGTGTGGGTGAACCACATCGCCTTCAAGGCCACCGAGGAACGCCAGGACGAGGTGAAACAACGGATGACCGCTGACGGCGTGGCTCCCCTGATGGAGGTGGACCACGGCTGGTGCCACTCGCTCTACTACGTCGATCCCAATGGGATCATGGTCGAGTTCTGCCGGGACACGCCCGGCTTCGTCCCCGACCCGACCGTCGCCCGTGAACTGCTCACCGCCCCCGAGCCGCGCGCCACGCCGGCGACTGCCACGGAATGACCGGCACGATCGCCACCGAGGTGGCCGACCGGCTCTTCGGGGCCATCGAGGCCGGCGACCTCGACGCCATCCGCGCCCTGTACTCACCCGACGTGGTGGTGTGGCACAACGTCGACCAGCAGGTGGAGGATCGCGACGCCAACCTGGCGACGCTCGGTTGGGTCATCCACAACTTGCCCGGATTTCGGTACACGGAGATCCGGCGGCAGGCTTCGGACACCGGGTTCGTGCAGCAGCACGTGGTGACGGCCACGAACCGGGCCGGGCGCAACGTTGCAGTCCCGGCATGCATCGTGGCGACCGTGCAAGACGGCCTGATCATTCGGATCGACGAGTACCTCGACTCTGTCGGCGTCGCCACACTGAGTGAACGAGGATCCACGAAGTCGTGACGGGATCGGACGGCAGCGGGGTACGTTGCAGTCATGGCGATGGGTGCCCCAGCGTTGGTGTCGGCGGCGATCGACCTCGCCGGCGCATTCGATCGCGGGGGGCGGTTGCTCGTCACAGGTGAGGGTCGGGCACTGGCCGATGCTCGTCATGTCGCCGTCGAGTTCCTCCACCCTGTGATCGTCGGCAAGCGCGCCCTGCCCGCAGCGGTCGGCGACCACCGGGCCGGGCCTGATGACATCGTGATGGCCATCGGGTACGGCGGGTCGAGCATCACCGGCCCGGTCGACATCGCCATCGCCGACCATCCGGTGCCAGATGCCCGGCACGTCATCGAGCTGCCTGCGGATGATCCGTTCGCCGCCAAGGAGGCGGCTCTGGTGTCGTATCACGTGATGTGGGAGCTCGTGCACCTGTTCCTCGACGAGACCGTCACCGACGGCGGCGGCGCTGGAGGCCTCGACGCCCTCTACCCGATGATCTACAAGAGCGGGTCGGGGTCTGACGGCATGGTCGCAGCGGCTACGGCATCGACCGAGCAGAAGCTCGCCGAGACTGCCAGCCTCCGCGCCAGCTCGTTGGCCGACAACGAGACGCAGATCGCGGCAGCAGCCGGTGTGCTCACTGCCGCCCCCACCGTGTTCACCTTCGGTAACGGCGGAAGCGCCACGGATGCTGCCGACTTGGCGTGGGCGCTGGGGCCGAAGGGATGGGCGCTCAGCGATGACGTGGCGACCGTGACCGCACTCGCCAACGACGTCAGCTTCGACGTCGTCTTTGCCCGCCAACTCGCCACGCTCGCCAGGCCCGGCGATGCGGTGGTGGCACTCTCGACGAGCGGCACTTCGACGAACGTCACTGCCGGGGTGCGCGAGGCGCAGCGCCTCGGATTGGCCACGATCGGGCTTGCCGGCTATGACGGCGGGGAGATGGCATCGGCCGGACTGGACGCCTGCTGCGTGGTGCGGTCGAACTCGGTGCACCGCATCCAGGAGTCGTACGTGACGCTGTACGACGAGATGGTGCGTCGTGCCGGGCTGCCGCAACGATGACGATGACGCGATGCGGCAGCGTCGGCACGAGCCCCAGGCTCTAGTCCCAGTAGTACCAGCCGGCGGCAACAACGGCGGCGCCGTAGACGGTGGCCGTGTTGTTGCACCAACCGCGGCGGGGGTCATACCAGGCGTAGCGGCTCGAGCACGACGACCGCATGTTGCTATAGAAGTTGCTGTCGCAGCGCAGCCGCCCATACTGGCTGTTCCCGTACGGCTTGCGCGCGTAACAGTCGTCATGGCGGTGGCAGGAGTCGTGGAAGTTCCAGAACGGCCCTGAGTCCGGGGCGTTCGTGCAGGCGTCGCCGTGAGGCACTCGACGAGTTCATGCCGATCTTCCCGGTCTATGCGCTGTTGTTCGCCGAGAACGGGTTGAGCACGGCGCAGATCTCATCGCTCCTCGTTCTTTGGTCGGTTGTGACTCTCGCCTTCGAGGTGCCGTCCGGGGCTTGGGCCGACACGGTCCCGCGACGGCTGCTGCTCTGTCTGTCGTCTGTCGCCTACGGCGCGGCGTTCGCCACCTGGGTGCTCGTCCCGACGTTCTCCGGGTTCGCCACCGGTTTCGTGTTGTGGGGGCTGTCCAGCGCCCTGTCGTCTGGCACGTTCCAAGCGCTCGCTTACGACGAGCTCGTCGCCGTCGGTGCCCGCCACCAGTACGCCCGCGTCATCGGCATCGGGACTTCCGCCGCCCTGGCGGCGATGGCACTGGCAACGTTGCTTGCCGCGCCGCTCGTCGCTGTGGGCGGCTACGTGCTCGCCGGCTGGGTGAGCGTGGCAGTGTGCGCCGCCCAGTTCGTCGTTGCCCGCTCACTCCCCGCCACACCGCCGACCGTCTCGGCACAGGACGTGGACCAGGCCGGGGACTCGGAGATCGGCTCGTTGCCAGAACTCGGGTCCGGGCGGGTCGCAGTGCGGTTGCGGGCGACCGGGTTCCTGCCGCGCTATCTGCAGGCGCTGCGGGCCGGGACCCGTGAGGCGATCCGCAGCCGGGTCGTTCGCGGTGGTGTGCTGGCCAGTGCCGTGCTGATGGGACTGCTGGCGTTCGACGAGTACTTCGGGCTCATGCTCGGCGAGCAGGGCGTCGGCCCGGTGGCTGTCCCCCTCCTGCTCACGGCTGTGTCCCTTGGCCAGGCAATCGGAGGTCTGCTCGCCGATCGAGCCGCTCGATGGAGCAACGCCGTGATCGGCTGGATCGTTGCCGCTGCCGGCTCGTGTATCGCCGCTGGGGTGCTGAGCGCCCATCCGGCGGGGATCGTGATGGTGGCACTCGGGTACGGGGCGCTCCAACTGACGATCATCGTCGCCGACGCCCGGCTTCAGGACGGCATCGCCTTGGGTGCGCGGGCGACCGTGACGTCGGTTGCGGGCCTACTCTCGGAGTTGGTTGCGGTGACCGTCTACGCCGGCTTCGCCGGCGGTGCTGCAGCCATGAGCATCTCCGTCATGGTGGCGATCCTCGCCGGGCTGGTGGTGCTGCTGGGCCCGGCGGTTGCGCGGTGGTTGCCGCCGGCCGACGTCGAGGCCGCGCCGGCGATCGCTGGTCCTTCCATCGAGGCACATCACCCACCGACTTGGTCAGACGTCTCCAGCACCCGTCCGCCGCGGCTCTGACCGAAGCAGATCGGTCGGGCGATGGTGAGCCCGTGCGGCAGCGACGACCGCCTGGCCGAGGCTGATCCCCCCGTCGTTGCACGGCACCTGTCGGTGGCGGAGCACGACGAAGCCGGCTGCCTCCAAGAGCCGGCTGACGTCACGCAACAGCACGACATTGGCGAACACGCCGCCGCTCAAGGCCACTGTGCCGAGGGCGGTCTCCGCACGTAGCCGCTGGCACATCGCTGCCACGCCTGCCGCCAGCCCATGATGGAATCGCGCGGCGATGCGTCCGCGCTCGACGCCGCCGCGACTGTCGGCGAGAGCGGCGGCGACGAGGTCACTGCCCACGAGCGTCGACCCGTCGATCGATACCGGGTAGGCGCCCGTTTCGCCGGGATCGACGATGGCCTCCAGCTCGATGGCGGCCTGGCCCTCGTAGTTGACGACGGTGCGCAGCCCGATCACTGCCGCTACGGCATCGAACAGCCTCCCCGCAGACGACGTCAGTGGTGAGTTGACACCGGCGCGAGTCATCGCCACGACGTCGTTCCAGCGCACGTCGTCGCCGAGCGCTCGGACGATCGGCGCAGAATCAGCCTCACCGAGCACGTCGAGATAGGAGGCGGCCATTCGCCATGGCTCATCGGCCGCTGCGTCCCCGCCAGGCAGCGGCACAGGAGCCAGCCAGCCGGCACGTTCGAAACCGACCAGATCGGCCACCAGGAACTCACCGCCCCAGACGCTGCCGTCGGTGCCGTAGCCCGTACCGTCGAACGCCACGCCGATGACCGGGCCCTCGAGTCCGTTGTCGGCCAGACACGAGGCGATGTGGGCGTGATGGTGCTGAACCGCGATTGCTTCGATGTCCCGCTTCTCGGCCAGCTCGAGCGCATACGACGTGGACAGGTAGTCGGGGTGCAGGTCGTGGGCGACGATCTCCGGAGTGATCTCGAACAGCCGGCCGACATGCTCGATCGCTTCGCAGAACGACTCGTAGGCCTCGTAGTTCTTGAGATCGCCGATGTGGTGCGACAAGAAGACCTGCCGGCCGCGAGCCAGGGCGATCGTCGACTTGAGCTCTGCGCCGCACGCCAGGATGGGCACCCGGCTCGCCGACGGCACTGAGATCGGCGCCGGCGCATAGCCGCGGCTTCGGCGCAACAGGTATGGCGCTCCGTCCACGGTCCTGACGACCGAGTCGTCGACCCGGATGTGGATCGGCCGGTCGTGGGTGAGAAGGCGATCGGCGATCGGGTGCAGCCGGGATCGGGCGTCGTCGTCGCGATAGGCGATCGGCTCGTCGGAGACGTTGCCCGACGTCAGCACGATCGGTTCACCGACAGCGGCCAACAGCAGGTGGTGCAGCGGTGTGTACGGCAGCATCACACCGAGCTCGCCGGTCCCGGGGGCGATCGCCGACGCCACCGCGGCGCCGGGGAGGCGAGGCAGCAGCACGATCGGACGCGCCGGTGATCGCAGCAGCTCCTTTGCAGCTCCATCGATGATGCACAGTCCCGAAGCGGCATCGAGGTCGGACGCCATCACGGCGAACGGTTTGTCCTCGCGGTGCTTGCGCGCCCGCAGCCGGGCGACACCCGGCTCTGAGGAGGCGAGCACGGCGAGGTGGTAGCCGCCGAGTCCCTTGATCGCCACGATCTCCTCGGCCTGCAAGGCCGCCGCCACGGCCTCGATCGAGATGTCGAGACGCGGCCCGCAGGCCGGGCAGCACACGGGCTGGGCGTGGAAGCGTCGGTCGGTGGGGTCCTCGTACTCGGCACGGCAGGCGTCGCACATGGCGAACGACGCCATCGTCGTGTTCGGCCGGTCGTAGGGGATCGTCGTCACGATCGTGTACCGGGGCCCGCAATTGGTGCAGTTCGTGAAGGCATAGCCGTACCGGCGATCGGCGGGGTCGGTGAGCTCGGCCAAGCAGTCGGCGCACGTGGCGACATCGGGCGAGACCAGCGTGGCGGCAGAACCACCGATGCTCGCTCGGATCTCGAAACCTTCGGTGCCGAGCGTCGCCACGTCCTGGAGGGCGAATGAGTCCACGACTGCCAACGGCGGCGCACGGTCGACCACCGCAGCGGCGAAGGACGTGACCCGATCGGCAGGGCCCTCGATCTCGATCACCACCCCTTCGGCAGTGTTCGTCACGTATCCGGCAAGCTGCAGCTCGGCCGCCAGCTGGTGCACATGGGGGCGGAACCCGACGCCCTGCACGATGCCGCGGACCGTGTATCGCTGCCGGACCAGCGGCGAATCCGAGACCATCGCTCGCCATGCTATGGCC
>JACDHN010000407.1 GCA_013821025.1 Acidimicrobiia bacterium
CGAGCGTCCTGCGGCAACGGTTGTGGAGCTCGTGACCATCCGCGCCAACAGGACGTCGCCACCGTTCACGTGGGGCAGATCGGTCAGGTGCCCACTGCCGTCCACGTAGGCGAGGATCCACTCGGCCGCAGGCGGATCCCCGGCAGAGGCGAGCACGGTGCCGTGGCGGCAGGCCACGGCCCAATCAACCTCTGCGCAGCGCACGAGACCCCCGACCAGGCATTGCAGCCGTTCTGGCGGCGGCGCCTCGGCCACGCTGGCGGTCAGCGACAGCGCTGACAGCCCCGGCTCGGTCCGTTCGCCGTCGATCGGGCGCACGTGCTCGACCGACACGCCGTCGACGTGGTTGATCTCATCGATCAGCAGCGCCACGTGGCTACCGGAGTGCAGGTCCACCACCAGCTCGTCGATGGCGCGGCCGCCCCCTCGCTCCAGGATCTCGAGACCGATGACGTCGCCGCGCACGGCGCCGATGCGGCTGGCCACCTGGCCCAGCGCTCCTGGTCGGTCGGGCAGCCACACCCTCACGATCACGTGGTGCACGGTCAGCCGAGCTTCGTGAGTGCGCGTCGGAGGTTGCGCACCCCCTGGTTGATGCGCATCTCGTTCTCGATCAGTGCGAAGCGCACGAAGCCCTCCCCGCCTGGGCCGAATCCGACGCCAGGTGACAGCGCCACTGACGCGTCTCGCACCAGGTTGGAGCAGAACTCGACCGAGTCCTGCTCGGCGTACGGGTCGGGGATCCGCGCCCACACGAACATCGAGCCGCCCGGCTTCGGGATGTTCCAGCCGATGCGGGCGAGACCATCGATCAACGTCTCGCACCGGCGCTCGTACGTGGCGCACACCTCCTTTGGGAAGTCGGCGGCCTCGTTGATGGTCACAGTCGCGGCGATCTGCACCGGCTGGAACATGCCGTAGTCGAGATACGTCTTCAGCTTGACGAGCGCCTGCACCACGTCGCGGTTGCCGAGCAGGAAGGCACATCGCCAGCCGGCCATGGAGAAGCTCTTCGTCATCGAGTACAGCTCCACGGCACACTCCTTGGCACCCTCCGCCTGCAAGATGCTGGGCGGTTGGTGGCCGTCGAAGCCGACGTCGGCGTAGGCGAAGTCGTGCACCACGACCATCTCCCGCTCCCGGCAGAAGTCGACGATGCGTTGCATGAACGGTAGGTCGACAGTGGCACCGGTCGGGTTGTGCGGAAACGAGATCACGAGCACCCGCGGCTTCGGCCAACCGATCTCCCACGCATCGTGCAAGCGGGCGAAGAAGTCCTCCGTGAACTCCTCGCCCGAACCCACGTCGGCCAGGCTGCGCATTGGCACCTGACGCAGGTCGGCGCCGGCGAAGAGCGGGCCGTAGATGTGGATCGGGTAGCTGGGGCTCGGCACGATGGCAGCGTCGCCGCGGTCGAGCAGCACCCACATCAGGTGGCTGAAGCCCTCCTTGGAGCCGATGGTGTTCGTGATCTCCGTCTCGGGATCGAGCTCCACGCCCCACACGTTGCGGTAGTAGCCGGCGATCGCTTGACGCAGCTTCGGCAGGCCTTTGCTCATCGAGTAGCGATGGTTGCGGGGTAGCTCGGCCGATTCGCGGAGCTTGTCGACGGCGATCCGCGGCGAGGGGATGTCGGGGTTGCCGAAACCGAGGTCGATCACGTCGGCGCCTGCGCGACGGGCCTCGATCTTCAGATTGTTGATGATCGTGAAGACGTAGGGAGGCAGGTTCGTGATGCGCCGGAACTCCATCTCGTGACGCTACTTGTTGGCCGTGCGGGATGGTGGCGTGGGTTGGTGACGTGGGATGATGGCTGCAATGCGGACCACCCCCTCCGACGGCTGCGTCTTCGTCGTGATCGAGATTCCGAGGGGCAGCCGCAACAAGTACGAGATCGATCACCACACCGGGCGGGTGATGCTCGACCGGCGTCTGTTCACGGCGACCACCTACCCGGCCGACTACGGCTTCGTGCCCGAGACGCTCGGCGGCGACGGCGACCCGCTCGACGCCTTGGTGCTGCTGGAGGACCCGGTGTACCCGGGCGTGTGGGTGGAGGCCCGGCCTGTTGGTGTGCTGCACATGCAGGACGAGGCCGGCGACGACGCCAAGCTGATCTGCGTGCCGCCCGGTGAGCCGCGCTGGCAGAACGTGAACGACATCGACGACCTCACACCCCAGCTGATGGCGGAGATCCAGCACTTCTTCGAGGTGTACAAGGCGCTCGAGCCCGACAAGCACTCGTCGACGACCGGAGTAGGTGGCTGCGAGGACGCATGGTCGGAGATCGAAGCGGCCCGGCTCAACTTCGGCGCCCAGGCGCCGTGAGCAGCGCCGCGCCCATGGCCCCCGCCATCGGGCCCAGAGCGGCAAATCGCACCTCTGGCACCGGTCGGCGGCGCGACGAGTAGAGGAACTCCCTCAGCCAGCGTTCGAGTGGCCCCGCCAGCACGTCGGCCGTCCCCGCGAGCCCCCCGCCGAGCACGAACGCCGCTGGATCGAAGGCGTTCGTAAGCGCCGCCAGACCGACGCCGATCCAGTGGGCGAACTCGTCGAGCACGGCCGCCGCGCCGGCGTCGCCGCGGCGAGCA
>JACDHN010000408.1 GCA_013821025.1 Acidimicrobiia bacterium
CGAATCGATCATGCGCACGATGGTGTTGGTCGGGAAGCGCTCGTTCGCCTCACGCCAGTGGGTCTTCACGAACTGCCAGGCTGCCCACCCGTGGCGTCGGTTGGCAATGCATTGGCGCAGCAGGAATGGGGCGTTCTGCGTCTTGATCTCACCGCTCATCGCCAGCTCGCACGTGCGGGCGACCAACTCGGCATCATCGAACTCGGCGAGCGCGTACAGGTAGCGCATCTGCTCCTGGGGTGTGCGTGGCGTGCGGAACTTCGCCGAGAACAGCTCATATTCGTCGACGTTGCCGGTAGCGGCCACGACGGCAGTCGAGGCCGACAGCAGTTCGGAGTCCACGGAGTCGGGCTCGTCCTCGTTGCGTTGGAACAGCTCCCGGGCACGCTGTCGCGCCGCTTCATCGGCGCCGAGCACGGCGGCCGTGGCGAGCAGCAACCCGCGCAGCTGCGCTCGTAGCTCGTCCTCGCCCTCGACGGGTTCACCGAGGTCTGCCGATGCCGGCGTGACGAGTGCGGCGACGCGCCGCTCGAAAGCAGGGCGGTCCTCGTCGGCAAGCAGTCGGCCGAGGCTGCGCAGCCCGATCGTGATCGCCTGCCACACGGCGAGGTCGCGGTCGTTGCCGAAGCCCTCGACGAACGTGAGGAAGTCGGAGGCGGCCAGGCGCCCGGCGACCACCGAGCTCCAGGCGTCGTCGACGAGGTTGTAGCGCTCCAGCCGATCGAGGGAGCCCAACGTGCTACCGACGAGGAGACCGCGCAGCACGTCGTCGTAAGCGACCCGGAAGAACCCGTGCCCGCCGGCGTTCACGACCACGGGCCGGGTCGGGTCGTCGAGCGCGAGTCGGACTGTGTCGCCCTCCAGCAGCATCTTGTGCTCGGTGCCAGCGTCACCGGTGCCGACGCGAACGTGCACCGGGATCGTCCAGAGCGCAGCGTCTTCGCTGTCGCCGAAGGCGAAGCGGTTCTGACGAAGGACCAACTCGCCACTGTCGAGCGACGCCGACACGAGCGGGTACCCCGGCTGCCAGATCCATGAGTCCATCATCCGCCGCGCCGGCTCGCCCGTGGTCTGCTCGATGGCGTCCCACAGATCGTTCGTCTCGGTGTTGCCGTACTCGTGACGACGCAGGTAGTCGCTGACGCCGCTGCGGAACGGTTCGGGGCCGAGATACTGCTCCAGCATTCGCAGCAGCGCGCCGCCCTTCTGGTACGTCAGCACGTCGAACATGCCCTCGCAGTCGGCGGGGCTGAGCACCTCGTACTCGACGGGACGGGTGCTGTCGAGCGAGTCGGTGTCGAACGCTGCGCTGCGCTCCAACCCGAACGTCGTCCAGCGGTGCCAGTTCGGACGGTACGCATCACAGGCCAGGATCTCCATGAACGTGGCGAACGCCTCGTTCAGCCAGATGCCGTTCCACCAGCGCATCGTGACGAGGTCACCGAACCACATGTGCGCCAGCTCGTGGGCGACGACGTCGACAACGAGCTGCTGTTCCGTCTGTGTGGACGTAGCCGGGTCGACGAGCAGCACCGTCTCGCGGAACGTGATGCAGCCGAGGTTCTCCATCGCGCCGGCGGCGAAGTCGGGCAGCGCCACGAGGTCGACCTTGTCGGACGGATACGGGATGCCGTAGTATTCCTGGAACCAGCTCAGGCAGAAGGCGCCGACATCGAGTGCGAAGTCGCACAGGTGACCCTTGCCAGGTATGTGCACGACGCGCAGCGGGATGCCGCCGACGTCGACGGGATCGGTGGCCTCGAGCGGGCCGACGATGAACGCCACCAGGTATGTGCTCATCGTCATCGTCTTGGCGAAGCGCACGGCGACCTTGTCGCCGCGGGTCTCCCGATCGGTCTCGGCGCCGTTCGAGATGGCGAACAGCTGCGGGTCGACGACGAGCGTCACCTCGAACGTGGCCTTGAAGTCGGGCTCGTCCCAGCACGGGAACGCCCGGCGGCAGTCCGTGGCCTGCATCTGGGTGGTGGCGATGACGCGCTCGGTGCCGTCACCATCCTGGAACGTGCTGCGATAGAAGCCGCGCAGCTTGTCGTTGAGGATCCCGGAGAACTCGATACGCAACGTGGCCGAGCCCGCCGCCCGGGTGCTCTCAGGGTGCACGGCCAGCCGCTCCGTGGCTTCGTCGAGCGTCCAGGTAGCCGCCGTGCCGTCGATCTCGCACGACAAGACGTCGAGCTCGATGGCGTTGAGCAGCAGCACGTCCAGTGGCTCGGCGACGTCGACATCGATCTCGACGGTGCCGGTGAACGTGCCTGCATCGAGGTCGGGTTCGAGCTCCAATCGGTAGTCACGCGGAGCTGCAGCGCGTGGCAGGCGGTAGGGGTCGAGCTCACTGGCAGTTGGCATCGTTGCGACGGACATCGGCGTGATGGTACCGGCAGGCGCTCAGCTGTTGATTGGTAGCGTGGTCAGCCGTGTCTCTGTGGGGGCTGCGCCCCCACACCCCATCGCCATCCGGCTCCCTGGCGGTCGCTCGGCTGGCCGGCTGCGTCCCTGCGCTCGAGCAGGCGCTCAGCTGTTGATTGGTAGCGTGGTCAGCCGTGTCTCTGTGGGGGCTGCGCCCCCACAC
>JACDHN010000409.1 GCA_013821025.1 Acidimicrobiia bacterium
CTGGAACTGGCCAGCGACACCCCCAACGCCAGGTTCTCTGGCACACCGTCCAACGTCACCGCCGCCAGCAGTGCGAATGCCACGCCCGACGACGGCGCACCGGTGTTGCGTGCCGCCGTGGCCAGCTTCTCGCGTTGGTCGGCTTGTGCCCCTGCCAAGTCCTCACTGACGGCCGCTGGCGCCGGGACCTCATCGGGCTCACCTGCACCTGAGGCGACCCAGCTGTCGAGCACTGTGTTGGCGACGACGAACCCTGCGGCACCAACGAACAGTCCTACCGCCGACGGGGCCAGGCCGCCGACGTGGACAGCCTCGGGGAAGAGCTCGAACGCCAACGCCGCGATCAGGGTGCCACTCGCGAACGCCAGCAACACGCCGGTCAAGTGCTCCGGCGTCGACCAGCGAGATCCAAGCGCTCCTCCGAGCACCAGCGCGCTGGAGCCGATCAGCCCCACCACGAGCGCTTCGAACATGGCCCCGATTATTACCCAGCGGGCATGACGCTCACGCCGTCTGAGACCGCCGGCTAGCTCATCACGCCGTCATGGACGTCCTGGCGTGCTGATCGGGGCGACAGCAACGGGAACGTGGCATCGGCGGGGATCGGTGGGCTGGTGCGCCACGAACGCTCGACCCGGCGTGAATCGTCGCCGAGGAACCGCAACGACAGCACGCGTCGCCGCCGAGAGGTGCCCGGAGCCGAGTGCAGCGCCAGCGCGTGGAACAACACACCGTCGCCGGGCTCTAACGCCCAGCCGACGATCAGCGGACCATCGCCTCGCTCCCGGGCGGCATCCACATCAGGCACCTCCTCCAACGCGCCGTCGGGGAACCATTTCGCCTGATCGTCCATGAACGACCTCGGCATCAGCCATGGACCGAGGTGCGAGCCCGCCACGAACTCCAACGTCGCCTCCCGCGGCACCGGGTCGAGCGGCATCCACAGCGACACCACGTGCCGACCCTCCACGTCGTAGTACGGCTGGTCCTGGTGCCACGGCGTGCGCTGCGCCGTGCCGGCCTCCTTCACCAGCAGGTGGTCGTGGTAGAGCCGCACCGACTGCGACCCCATCATCTCGCCCACCATCGGTGCCACGTGCCGCGCCAGCGCCACGTACTCGTCGAACCGCTCCCAGTTGCAGAAGTCCTCCACGAACCGACCGGGATCGCCCTCCCCGCTCGCCACCATCGCCAGTTCGCTGGGCTCGGCCAGGTTGGCTTCTACCGCTGCTTCCATCCGCTCCAACAACTCGCCGGGAACGATGCCCCGGAGCACGACGGCTCCGTCGACGGCGAACTGCTCGGCCAAACTCACCACGCCCGCACCCACGGACCGATCCTGCCCGACGGCGACGCCATCACGCCAGCCAGCTGCCGTCGGCCGGGATGATCTCCCTGTCGGGACCTCAGCGTTCGTCGACTGAGTCCCAGCGCTCGATCAGCGTGAAGCCGTCGACGACCTTGTCGCAATGGTACGTCCACGCGCGCTCACCGTCCGTGGTAGTGACGACGATCCGACGCAGCAGCTCGGTGGCCGTGGCCTCCACCTCGTCGAGCACGACGAGTGCCTCATCGATCCGCCGCTGATCGAGGTGGATGAGCGTGCCGGGAACGTACTCATCCGACCAGCCGAAGTCGGCAACCGGCCAACCGCACCCAGCGTCGTAGATCCGCCCGGGCACGGACGCAGGGCGGCAACCCGTTGCGAACGGTTCCAGGAACGGCCAGCGCAGATGGCCGGGCTGCAACGTGCCGTAAACGAACAGGCGCGGCACATCGGCCCGGGCTTCCTCGTGATTGTCCCGTCTCACGGCTTGGAGCGCGACATAGGTGTCGCGATCATCGCGCCGTCAGACTCACGGCGCGATCACTCGAGCCAGGTGGGCTCCGCCGAGAGCACCTCGACGTCGGGGTGCGCCCACACGTAACGGTCCACCTCGTCGAGCACCCGCTGCACATGGCCGGCGCTCGACCCCACGACAGCGAACCCGATCTGGGCCCGCTGCCAGGAATCCTGTCCGCCGGTCTCGGAGGCCGCCACCTGGAACCGATGCCGCGCCCCCTCGACGAGTGACTTCACCACCCGCCGCTTGTCCTTCAACGAGTGGGCCTCAGGGATCCTCAGGTCGACCTCGAGTGCAACGACGAACACGCGGTGACGGTACCCCCGGCTTAGTGGGCCTGGCGTAGCGCCGCCAGCCGCCGCGCCGATTCGGCCCGCAGCAGGCCGACGTCGTTGCCAAGCGTGATGAGCCGGTAGCCCCACGAGTCGAACTGCATGCCCTGCTCGACGGTGGAGGCGAAGATTCCGACTGGCATCCCGGTGGCTGAAGCCCGACCGGAGATGTGCTGCAGACGTTCGGCCAGCCGGTCGGTGATGTCACCGGCCAGCGGTCCCCATCCGGCGTCGACGGAGAGGTCGTTGGGACCGACGTAGATGGCGTCGAGTCCTCCAACGGCGAGGATGGCGTCGAGGTGCTCGACGGCCGCCCTCGACTCGATCATGGCGATCGCCAGCACCGTGTCGTCGGCGTGCACGGCGTAGTCGACCCCGCCGTACAGCAGGCCGCGCGACGGCCCGTAGCT
>JACDHN010000410.1 GCA_013821025.1 Acidimicrobiia bacterium
CAGGTGGGTCGGCGCGGGCAGTTCTTCCTGTGGAAGGCCGCGGGCCGTACCAGCGAGCGCCAGGCGAGCTGCGACGATGTCGTGCGGGCGACGGGATGGGTGTTCAACAATGAGGCCGGCCATCACCAGACGCTGGCTGAGTTCGTTCGTACCGGAGACGATGAGGTGGGGGCATACCTCGCCGTGTTCGGGCTCAGCGATACGGGAGACGACCCGCGTCATCTGGTGGAGATCGGCAGCGGCATCGGCCGCATGACGTGCGCGTTCACGCGGCGGTTCCGCCATGTGACGGCGTGCGATCTCGACGCCGGTTTCCTGGAGCGCTGCCGCGAGTCGGTTGCCCAGTTCGGTCGCCCCGATCGGCTGAGCACCGTGGAGGTCGGCGACGGACGAACGCTCCCGCTGCCCGCCGACTCGGCGGACATCGCCTTCAGCTACATCACCATGCAGCATTGTGACTTCGAGGACGCCCTCGCTCTCTCAGACGAGGCGGCACGCATTGTGCGTCCTGGCGGGCGCGTGGCGCTCAACTACCGGCGGCGCTCGGGCATCGACGTCGTGCTACTCCCGATGGGAGCGCTGGTGCGGATGGCGTTCAGCATCCCAGGACTTGGCACATGGCTCTCGCAGCAACGGGGCGCCGCCCGACTGGGTTGGCAGACGAATCGGATGTCACCGGATCAAGTGCTGACCGCCATCGGCGACCGACTCGGCCAGACCGAGGTGTGGCACAACCCGAGCGTGCACGTCGACGCCTCCGGCGCCGAAGCGAAGACGTTCGAGGGCATCAACGCCAGCCACTGGTGGCTCATCGGCACCGTCCGCTAACGGCTCCAGGCGCTTCGACGAACTAGACCCCGACGGGGACCTTGGGTTTGGTGTCTGCGCCTGCGTCGGCGGTGCGCTCGGCAGTTTCGTGCTGGCGGGCGGCGATGCGACGGGCGACGCGGCCGCTGCGCTCGATGTACTTGATCACTTTGGCCCTGGCCTGCTCGGCCTCATCGTCGAGCCCGGTGAGATCTTCGAGACCCCAGTGCCGCAGCACCACGGGCTCGAGGATCTGGTCGTGGTGGATCGTCAGATCGTAGATCCCGGCGTTGGCGATCGCCTTGGCGTGATCGGCGAAGTCGGGGATGCCGGTGCCAGGCATGGCAAACCCGACCACCTGCTTGGCGATGGCCTTGACCATCCCACTGGGGTCGATCTCGATCGCTGCGGAAGCGAGGTCGCGGTAGAACAGGTGGTGCAGGTTCTCGTCGAGAGCGACGCGCTTCATCACCTCTCGACCGGCGGGATCACCGAGGTGATTGCCCGTGTTGCGGTGCGAGATGCGGGTCGCCAACTCCTGCAGCGCCACGTACACGAATCCTTCGAGCGCGTTGGGTGGATCGGGCGTCACGCCCTGGGAGACCTGGGCCATCCGGCCGCGCTCCAGCGTCACCGGGTCGATGGCTCGCGTCACCGTGAGGTAGCCGTAGATCACCATGGCGTGGCGGCCTTCCTCGGCCGTCCAGCGCCGGCCCCACTCACCCCATGCGCCATCGGGCCCGAACATGCGCTCGATGGAACGGAAGTAGTACGGCAGGTTGTCCTCGGTGAGGAGGTTGACGTACAAGGCGCTGCGCACGGCGTCGTCGATGGTGTGCCCGCCGAGATCGGCGTCGGCCTCGGACCAAGGCTCGCCCGGTGAGAAGTCGCGGCCGCGCTCGTAGGGGACGAACTCGTGGGGGAACCACTCCTGCGCCTTCGACAGATGTCGGTCGAACAGCTGTCCGACCGTGGGTTCCAGATCTCGCAGGATCGTTTCCATCGCTCTACTTTATCCTCTCTACCGACCAGTAGGTAGAGGCTGATGCCTCGGTGATCACTATGCCCGACGACGTATGCGTCCGAAACGCTCACCGAGGTTGCAAGGGTGTCGCGGTAGCGTTACCGGCATGCGAGTCGGCGTCGTCGGAGCAACGGGCCAGGTCGGGGGCGTCATGCGACGGCTGCTGGCCGAGCGATCGTTCCCCGTCGACGAGCTTCGCTGCTTCGCCTCTGCGAGATCCGCCGGGCGCACGCTGCCGTGGGGTGACCGAGAGATCACGGTGGACGACGTGGCGACCAGCGATCCGACAGGCCTCGACCTGGCCCTGTTCTCGGCAGGCGCCACCGCCTCGCGGGAGCTGGCACCACGCTTCGCCGAAGCCGGCGTCCTCGTGATCGACAACTCGTCGGCGTTCCGGATGGATCCCGATGTGCCGCTCGTGGTCGACGAGGTCAACGGCCACCTGGCACTGGACCCGCCGAAGGGGATCATCGCCAACCCCAACTGCACGACCATGGCGGCGATGCCGGTGCTCAAGGCGCTACATGATGAGGCGCAGCTGATCCGGCTGATCGCCAGCACGTACCAGGCCGTGTCGGGCGCCGGGCTCGCCGGCGTCGACGAGCTCGACCAACAGGTTCGCAAGACCGCCGATCGGGCCGCCGCGCTCACGCACGATGGCGGCGCCGTGGAGTTCCCGGTGCCGGAGAAGTTCGTCCGGACCATCGCCTTCAACGTGCTGCCCTTCGCCGGAAAGCAGGTGGATGACGGGT
>JACDHN010000411.1 GCA_013821025.1 Acidimicrobiia bacterium
GTCGCCAGACATCACTCGTCGTCGGGAGTCAGGACGATCGTCGCCGGCCGCGGCACGATCTGGCGACGAGTCATCGGTCCATCATGGCCGATGCACCTGCGATCAGACCGAGGATCCTTCTTCCTCATGGCGATGTAGTCACGGTCGATGATATTGTGTCCACATGGACGTTGCCGTCCGGGAGCTCAAAGCCAAGCTCTCGGCGTATCTCAAGGAGGCAGCCGCTGGGCGGGTGATCACGGTGACCGATCGCGGGCGCCCGGTCGCCGTCCTCGGGCCGGTGCTCGGCGCCGTGGATCTCGCCGGCGCCGCGGAGGCCGGCTGGCTGACACTGGCATCACGCCGCGGGCTCGAGCCTGCGCGTCGGCACCGCGCCACGGGCTCCGTCCAGGGGGTCCTCGACGAGGATCGCACCGAGTGACGACCTACGTCGACACCAGTGCGCTGCTGAAGAGGTACATCGCCGAGGATGACTCCGATCGGGCCAACGAGTTGCTCAACGGTGATCCCGAGCTGGTCACAGGGCGGCACACGATCGTCGAGGTGCGTCGCAACCTGGCGCGCCTCCTGCCGGGCACCGCTGCGGTGAGTGCCCGAGCCGACTTCGCCAGAGACCTCCTGTCGGTCTCCATCGTGGAGCTCGATGCCGGCACCTGCGAGCTCGCGGCGACGATCGCCGAACAGGTCGGCGTCCGGACACTCGATGCGCTCCACCTCGGCGCAGCCCGGCGTCTGGGGCCGACGGTGCGGTTCCTCACCTTCGACGTGCGCCAAGCCGACGCCGCACGATCAATCGGGTTTGCCGTCGCCGGCGCGCTCGGGCGATGAGTTGAAGCCGTCTGGGCCATCACTCGTCGGGGGCGAGGATGATCGTCGCCAGGGGCGGCACGGTGATCAGCACCGAGTGGTGTTGGCTGTGGGCATCGACGGGCACGCTCTCGAAACCGCGGGAGCTCCCCGTCTCGCCGGCACCGCCGTACACGGCGGCATCGGTGTTGAGCAGCTCGCTCCAGCGTCCCGAGCTCGGTACGCCGATGCGCACCTCACGATGGCCGACGGCGCCGGTGTTTGACACCACCAACACCGGGCGCGACCGCATCGTCGGGTCGAGGCGCAAGAACGCGTAGATGCCACGTTCGGCGTCGTCGGCGATCAGCGATGCCCAGCCGGCGTCTCCGGCGTCTCCGGCGTGCAATGCCCGCTCGGAGGCATACAACCGGTTCAGGTCGGCGACCAATGTCCGCACGCCGGCGTGCCCGGCGGCGTCGTGCAACCCCCAGTCGAGCGTCCCCTCGTGCGCCCACTCGGTGGGTGCCGCCAGCTCGTCGCCCATGAACAGCAGCTTCTTGCCGGGCAGGGTCCACTGCATCGAGAGCAGCAGCCGCACGTTGGCGAACCGCTGCCAGCCATCGCCGGGCATCTTCGTCAGCAGCGAACCCTTGCCGTGCACGACTTCATCGTGCGACAGCGGCAGCACGAAGTTCTCGCTGCCGGCGTACACGCTCCGGAACGTGAGCTCGCCGTAGTGCCAGCGTCGGTGGATCGGGTCGCGCTGGAGGTGCTGGAGCGTGTCGTGCATCCAGCCCATGTCCCACTTGTACCCGAACCCGAGCCCGCCCACATCGGTGGGGCGGGACACCATCGGAAACGCCGTGGATTCCTCGGCGAATGTGGCGACATCGGGGAACTCTTCGTAGACCGCCTCGTTGAGATGGCGCAGGAACACGATGGCGTCGAGATTCTCGCGCCCGCCGTAACGGTTGGGCACCCACTCACCCTCGGCACGCGAGTAGTCGAGGTACAGCATGGAGGCGACGGCATCGACGCGTATGCCGTCCACGTGGAACCGGTCGAGCCAGCAGATCGCGCTCGAGACCAGGAACGATCGAACCTCGGGCCTGGCGTAGTTGAAGATCGCCGACGTCCAGTCCGGGTGGTATCCGAGGCGGGGGTCTGAGTGCTCGTACAGGTGCGGCCCGTCGAAGCGGGCCAGGCCATGGTCGTCGGTGGGGAAGTGGGACGGCACCCAGTCGAGGATCACGCCGACGCCGCGCTGATGGAGCCGGTCGACCATGCGCATCAGGTCGACCGGGCTGCCGTAGCGGGCGCTCGGAGCGAAGTAGCCCGTCGTCTGGTAGCCCCACGACCCGTAGTACGGATGCTCCATGATCGGCAGCAGCTCGACGTGCGTGAACCCGTGGGCGAGCACGTGATCGGCAAGGGGATCGGCCAGTTCGTCGTAGCGGGGGAAGCGCCGACCCGGCGTCACATGACGGCCCCACGAGCCGACGTGGAGCTCGTAGATCGACACCGGCGCGTCGAGCGCGATGCGAGCGCGGCGGCCGTCCATCCAGTCCTCGTCCTCCCATCCGTAGGAAAGCTCGGCGATCATCGAGGCAACTGCCGGCGGCTCGACCGTGGCCGCACCCACAGGATCGACCTTCTCCAACACCTGCCCGTCGTTCGTCTCGATCCGGTACCGGTAGGTGTTCCCGACGCCGGCGCCCTCGACGCGGCCCGACCAGATTCCCGATGCGGGGACCGGCGAGAGTTGGTGCTCGCCGCCAGCGGCGAAGTC
>JACDHN010000013.1 GCA_013821025.1 Acidimicrobiia bacterium
GTGGCACGCGCCCGCAGCGCTCCGAGCACGCCGAGCTCCACCGTCGCTCGTGTGTCCATCGGGCACCTCCAGCACGGATCGTCGTGTGGGAGCGGGATGTCCACTCGAAGCGCGGGAGGGCCTGCCGGACGTGGCGGCACTCGGATCGGCCCGCAGATCGGGCGTCGGGTGAATCGCACACCCGCGTCGCCGAGACACCGGGCGACGTGACCGATCGTCGGAAAACCTAGGGACGGGGTGTAACAGTTGACCCGCGCCCACGTGCCGTCAACGTCGCCGACGCCGCCAGGGTTTCAGGTCCGGCGACTGAGAGGTTCGATCACGTCGGCCAACTCGGCCGGGCGGCTGAGGAAGGGCGAGTGATCGGTGTCGATCATCAGCTCGTAGTTACAGCGGTTGGCGAACGCCTCCTGGTGCGTCGGGTGCACGGCGTTGTCCTTGGTGCACCGCACGTAGGTGGTCTCGGCCACGCCGAGTGCCGAACCGTTCACAGGCTGGGCGAACGAGTCCATGGCCTGCGGTGACAACCGCTGGACGGCCGCTTTGGCGATCTCCGTGTCCGTGCACCCGTACAGGGCATCGACGGCCCGCTCGGGGTCCAGGCGGGTGACCGTCGTGATGGCCGGCGACACGGCCACGTCGAGGTGCTCGAGACCCACTGACTGCTGAGCATCAGTGAGGGCGACATCCGCGCGGGGGAGCGCCCGCAGCACCGACAGGATGCTCTCGCCGACGTGCAGCGCGAACGCGGCCACGAACACCACGTGTGACACGTTGTCGAGCCGTGCCATCGCCTCGGAGACGACGGCACCGGCGTAGCTGTGGCCCACGAGCACGACGTCGTCGCCGAGCTGGCTGGCGGCGCTGGCCACGGCGGCAGCGTCGCCATAGAGATCGACGAGTGGCTGGTCGGAGGCCCCGTGACCGGGCAGATCGATGGCATACGTGCCCACGCCGCGCCCGTCGAGCTCGGCCTGCAGGGCGGACCAGCACCATGCGCCGTGCCAAGCGCCGTGCACGAGCATGATCGGTCGCATCGAACTCACCTACGGATGCTCGCACATCGTCGACCTCGGCCCCACCGAGCCGGTGTACCGGACGCGTCGCTCAGGGGTCAAGTCCGGTCCGGCACGCCGGCGCCTCCAGGCGCTTCGGCGGCCGCGTCATGAACAGTTCAGCCGCTTCGAGCTGCGAGGCGACCCGGATCAGAAGGTCCTCGCGCCCGTAGGCGGCGACGAGTTGCACACCGACGGGCAGGTCAGCCTCGTTCCAGTGCAGCGGCAAGCTGATGGCCGGCTGGCCGCTGGTGTTGAACGGCGGCGTGAACGGGCAGAACCGCCCCGCCCTCGCCATCGGCGCGATCGGGTGGTCGGCGTCGTTGGCGAACTCCCCGATGCGCGGCGGCGGCTCGGCGAGGGTTGGCGTAAGCAGCAGGTCCCAGCCCTCGGACCACCACTGCTGCACGTCGCGGCGGAACCGGACCTGGGCGTCCATGGCCTCGATCACATCCATGGCGGTCAGGTTCTCGGCGAAGTCGGCCAGCACCCGGTTGACAGGTTCGATCTCGTCGTCGGTGAGCGGCCGTCCCAGTAGCTCTCCGAAGCGGATGCGGTCTGCGGAGATGGCCGTGCTCCACAGGGCGCTGAACCGACGCGGCAGATCGGGATCCGACAACGCAGCAGGGAAGTCGAGCTCCACCACGTGACCGAGCCCCTCCAGCATCGCCGCCGCCTGGCGCGCAGCGTTGGCACAGTCCTCGTGGAGAAAGTCACCCGCCGGGTGGCGGTCGAGTAGGCCGATCCGCAGTCGCCCGGTGCCGGCGCCGACCTCCTCGACGTACGGCCGCTCGGGCCGCTGGGCGATGACCGTGTCACCGACACCCGGCCCGGCGATGGCGTCGAGGAAGGCCGCCGTGTCGCGCACGGTGCGGCTCACGCAGTGCTCCACGGCCGTGCCGCCCTCGTGACGCCGGGGACCGAGGGAGCTACGGCCCTGGCTCGGTTTGAGTCCCACCAGTCCGCAGCAGGAGGCGGGGATGCGGATGCTGCCGCCACCGTCGGAGGCGTGGGCGACGGGCACCATGCCCGCCGCTACGGCAGCGGCGGCGCCACCACTGGAGCCGCCGGCGATGTGGTCCAGATTCCACGGATTTCGGGTCACGCCGTTGGCCACCGGCTCGGTCGTCGGCAGGCTGCCCATCTCGCAGCTGTTCGTGCGGCCGGCGATGACGAGCCCAGCCGCCCGATACCGCGACACGATGGTGGTGTCTCGGTCCGAGATCAGTCCGGCAGCCTTCAGCGCCACGTTGCCGTTCGTCATCGTCTGGCCGGCGAACTCGGCGTGCAGGTCCTTGAGCAGGAACGGAACACCGCGCAACGGTCCCGCTGGCAGGTTGTGGTCGGCGGCGATGTGCCGGGCCTCGTCGTACCACGACACGACGACTGCGTTGACGGTGCCGTTCAGCGCCTCGATGCGCTCGATCGCTGCCTCCAGCAACTCGGTGGGCGTCACCTGGCCGTCGTCGACCATTCGCGCCAGTTCGGTGGCGTCGGTCCAGCGGGTGTCGTCGGCGAGGCTCATGGCGCCGGTGTACCACGCGCCGCGCCAGAAGGGCGTGGTGGGGGCGTCGGTACGGTGGGCCCGCAGTGGACGGACCCGACGAACGGCTGGCGACGCAACAGGCCGCGCCGGAGATCCTCGCCGGTCGAGCGGGTGCCGCCCAGGTCTTGCTGATGCGCGGCGTGCGGCCCTTCGTGTCCGCCTCGCTGATGTTCTCGATCGCCACCTTCTTGCTGGCGGCCGCGCTCGGCAAGCACATCTACGACATCACGGGCTCGACGCTGGCGCTCGGGCTGCTCGGGCTGGTGGAGTTCCTGCCGGCGCTGCTGCTGCTGCCCGTGACCGGTCCGACCGCTGACCGCTTCGACCGACGTCGAGTCGGCGCCCTGGCCGCTGGCGTCGAAGCCGTTGTCGCCGTGGCGATGGCTGCGTACGCCCTGACCGATCCGACGTCGGTGTTGCCGCTGTTCGCGCTCGCTGCCTGCTATGGAACCGCCCGCGCATTCGGTGGGCCCGCTATCCGGTCGCTGCCTCCGCTCATCGTCGGCCAGAGGGCGTTGCCGCGGCTGATGCCGTTCTCGGCCGGAACGATCCAGGCCGGCGTCATCGTCGGCCCGGCACTGTCGGGTTTCCTCTACGACGCCGACGAGGCCGTTCCGTACGGGGTGGCGGGCGGTCTGTACGTCGTCGGCGGTGCCAGCCTGCTCGTGCTACACACCGTGCGGGCTCAGGTACGCACCGATGAGGGCAGGCGCTCGTGGCACATGGCGATCGAAGGGCTGCGTTTCGTCCGGCGGGACCAGGTCCTGCTCGGCGCCATCTCGCTCGACATGTTCGCCGTGTTGTTCGGTGGAGCGGTGGCCCTGCTGCCTGCGATCGCGGAGGATCGCCTCGGTGTCGGCAACGTCGCCTACGGCTGGCTGAGAGCAGCCCCCGGTATCGGCGCCGTAGCCGTCACGCTCGTCCTTGCGATGCGCCCCGCCCGTCGGTCGGTTGGTCAACTGATGTTCGCCGCCGTCAGTGTGTTCGGAATCGGCACTGTCGCCCTCGGCTTCACGCGTAACTACGTCGTGGCGTTCGTCGCGCTCGTTGTGCTATCCGGGGCCGACTCCATCAGCGTGTTCATCCGCGGCGTGATGATCCCGCTCGCCACGCCGGACCATATGCGTGGCCGGGTGATGTCCGTCGATTCGGTGTTCATCGGGGCCTCCAATGAGCTCGGCGCGTTCGAGTCGGGCATCGCCGCCCTGTTGTTCGGCATCGGTCCGGCCATCGTGATCGGCGGCTCGCTGACACTCGTCGTCGTGGTCATCTGGTGCGTGGCCTTCCCCCGCCTGCGCCATGTCGACCGCTTCGACGATGTCGACGTGGAAGGACGGGATCTCGAGCGCTCATCCGTACCGGTGACGCACTCCTGACCGTGGCACGTGCAGTGCTCGCCGAGATCCGTGACGAGCTGCGCGTGCGCGGCGGCGGCCCGGACGTGCCGCCGCCTCCTGGTGGTCCGGCGATCTGACGAGCCTGGGAACGACTAGGAGGTGGCGGGTGGACCGCTGTCCATAGCGCGGTACGTGAGGCCGCGCCCACCACTCGTCAGTGTCAGCACGTCGGCGTCGATCTCGAACGTGAGCCGGCCTTCCAGCGTGCGCACCACGGTCCGCTCCAGCTCGTTGCCGGCGGGCTCGGAGCACGCCATCCTGGTCAGGCGCAGAGGGCTGACGGCGAGCCCGTCGCCGTCGACGGCGTACGTGCCACCACCGGTGTTGCACCCGGTGTCCACCGTCAGATCGGTGCCGGTAAAGGTCAATGTCGGGATCGGCGTGCCGGCCGGGACGGACGAGACGGCATCGCCGTCGATGATGCCCTCGAGCACCCATGTCGTCCCTTCGAGCTGTCGGTCGGGCTCGGCCACCTCTTCGTCCACGAGCGTGATCGTTACGTCGCCGTTCTCGAGCGTCAAGGTGTCGCCGTCCAGCGCCACCGTCGGCTCGCCGGAAAGGAACCTGGCCAACCACGCGTCCTGGTCCATCAGCGCCGTTGGCTCGCACGCCATCGCCGTCATGCCGATCGGACCGTCGAGGCGAAGCACATCGCTCTCGACCACCCAACGCGGTCCGGCAAATGAGTTGCAGCCGCCCGTGCCGCCGAGACCACGTTCGTCGAAGCTGACGCGTAGCTGCGATCCCGGCACCGGCTCGTGCCCGTCGGTGTCGGTCACGATGAACGCCCGGCCCGTGAGGTCGATGCCCGACCCGGACGGTGTGGACGGTCCCGTCGATGAGGGGGGATCAGTTGGCTTCGTCGGCTCCGTGTTGGGTGCAGGATCCGTCGCCGGCGGTTGCGTTCCGGCCGCCGGCTCGTCGTTGCCGCAGCCGACCGTCAGCGCGGCCAGCACCACGAGAGCGCCTGCGGCACCCCTTCGTCCTCGTCCTCGATGTACGCCCATACGTATTGAACGCTGCGCCGTACCGCTCGGTTCCGCAAGTGCGGAGCTCCGGTGTCACGGTTCGCCGGCCAGCACACGCTCGGTCGCACGCTCGGCCCGGCTCAGCCACTTGCCTGCCCGGCTCGCCTGCCAATGGCCGGCGAGCGCCCCGCTCATGAAGCTCTCGATGGCCGACGGTGCCACGTACGATGCCCTGCACACGGTGGGGGTGTTGCCGAGCGCCTCGGCGGCGGTCTCTATCGCTTCCCTGACCACCGCCTCGAGCGCTTTCTCGGTGGAGTCGGCGCCTGCCTGGAACGGTCCGAGCTCACCGACGACGGTGCTCGTGGCGCCCCACGTGCGCAGATCTTTCGCCGTGAATCCCGGGCCTGCGTTGCGTTCGATGTACGCATTGAGGAGGGATTCGTCGATCGTGTCGCCGTCCTCGGTCGTGAAAAGGGTGGAGCCGTGGCCTTCGTCGATCAGGTCGGACAGCGCCCGGGCGAGCACTCTGTCGCGCACCTCGAGGTGCTGCTCGGCCCCGCCTTTGCCGACGAAGTCGAGCACCACGAGGTCGCGCTTCACGTCGACGTGTTTGGCCTGCAGCGTCGTGGCGCCGACAGACGCCATGGTCCGGTAGTGACGGCGGCTGCCGGGACGGATCAAGGTCTCGTCCACCAACAGCACGGCGGCGGCACACACCCGCTCGGGGCTCTTCGAGGCGATGTCGTCGGCGACGCGGCGGCGCAGCTTCGTCAAGGCTCGACCGAACGCACCGAGTCGCACGAACTTGGCGGCGTCGGCGGCCTGGCGCCAATCGGCGTGGTACAGGTATTGCTTGCGGCCCATCTCGTCGAAGCCGGTGGCCAGCAGGTGGGCGTCCGGCTCTGGGGCGATCCACACGTCCCGCCACGCCGGGGGGATGACGAGACCCCGCACCCGCTCCCGTTCACGCGCCGACACCGGGCGATCGCCCGAGCGCGTGTAGGAGAAACCTTTTCCCCGTCGCTGCCGTCGGATGCCGGGCCGGTCGTCTGGCAGGTACTTCAGCCCTGCGCGCCGGGCGAGCGCAGCGGCTTCAGTCGTCTCGGCAGGTCCCGTCGGCGCCACTGTGTCCCAGTACCCGTCCGTGCTGCAGTGGCAAACGCCAAGGCCAGGCTGTCCGCCTTTGCCTTTCGAACGCAGTTGTCGATATCGCGAGCCGCTGCCAGCCTGAACCGGTGCTCCAGGTCCAGGCGCTCTCGGTGGAGGTGGCAGGCCGGCTCGTGGTCGAGTCGGCGGCCTTCACCGTCATGCCCCGGGACAAGGTCGGCCTCGTGGGCCGCAACGGTGCAGGCAAGACGAGCCTGCTGCGGGCGCTCGGTGGCGAGCTGGCCCCGGCAGCGGGACGCGTGAGCGTGAAGGGCGACTTCGGCTACCTGCCCCAGGATCCCCGAATCGCCGGTGTGCTCGACGGCCGCACCCCGGTGACGCACGTGTTGTCGGGGCGCGGCATCGACGCCGAGCAGGTGCGAATCGAGAAGCTGCGCATCGCCATGGAGGAGCTCCCCGACGAGCGCAATGTCGCCCGCTACGCCAAGGCCGAGGAGGTGTTCCGCCTGATGGGCGGCTACGGCGCCGAGAGCGAGGCTCGATCACTGATGGCCGGGCTCGGGCTCGGCGAAGACCGTGTCGAGCGCCCCCTCGGCGTGCTGTCGGGCGGCGAGCGACGTCGCGTCGAGCTCGCACGGATCCTGTACGCCGGCAGTGATGTGTTGTGCCTCGACGAGCCGACGAACCATCTCGACGTGGAGGCCCGCGACTGGCTGTTCGACTTCCTACGCTCGTACCGGGGGGCTCTGGTCGTCGTGAGCCACGACCTGGAGCTGCTCGACGAGGCCATCACCCGAGTGCTGCACATCGACCGGCCGTTTGAGGCGTCCAGCGGTCGACTCGTGGAGTATCGGGGCACGTACAGCCAGTACGTGGTGGCCCGAGACGAGGACGAGCGGCGTCTGGCACGCAAGGCTCAGGAGCAGGACCGGCAGCTGGCCAGGATGCAGCGTGTCGTGGACCGGTTCGGGGCCAAGGCCACGAAGGCGGCGATGGCCCACAACATGGAGAAGCGCATCGCCCGGCTGGAGGCCCAGAAGGTCGACGTGCCACGCCACCAGCGCCAACTGCACGTGCGCTTCCCCGACCCACCACAACCCGGCGCGACTGTCGTGACAGCGTCAGGGCTCAGCAAGTCGTACGGCGGTCCGCCCGTGTTCGAGGATGTCGGTTTCGACCTCGGCCGTGGCGAGCGCCTGCTGGTGTTGGGGCTGAACGGCGCCGGCAAGACGACGCTGCTGCGGATCCTGGCCGAAGAGTCGCAGGCCGATGCCGGGCTCGTCGAGTTCGGCCATCGCGTGCACGTCGGCTACTACGCGCAAGAGCACGACAACCTGCTGACAGATGAGACGCTGCTCGACAACTTGCGCTCTGCCGTGGCGCCGGACATCACGTTGACCGAGACCCAACTGCGCGGTCTGCTCGGGATGTTCGGGCTGTCGGGCGACAAGGTGTTCCAGGAGTCGGGCACGCTGTCGGGCGGTGAGAAGACGAAGCTGGCGCTGGCCATGCTGATGGTCGGGCGCAACAACCTGTTGTTGCTCGACGAGCCGACGAACAACCTCGACGCCTCCAGCCGCGAGTCGGTTGTGCGTGCCCTCAAGGAGTGGCCCGGGTCGATCATCGTGGTCAGCCACGACACGGAGTTCGTCAAGGTGCTGGCGCCGACGAAGGTGCTCGTCATGCCCGACGGCGAGGTCGACTACTTCACCAACTCCTGGCTCGACGTCGTCGCCCTCGCCTGATCTCGTGGTGGGACTGTCTGCGTAGGGTGAGGGGATGCGAATCGGGTACTTCGCCAATGTTGTCAACGACGGTTCCGTCGACGACATCGTCGAGTCGGCCAGGACGGCCGAAGTCGCCGGGTACGATACGTATTGGGCGCCACAGATCTTCTCCCACGACACGCTGACAGCACTGGCCGTGGTCGGCCGGGAGGTACCGCGCATCGAGCTCGGAACGAGTGTTGTGCCGACCTTTCCCCGACATCCGCTGATGCTGGCCCAGCAGTGTCTCACCGTCGTCGGGGCGGCCGGGGGGCGGCTGTGCCTTGGCATCGGCCTGTCGCACAAGATGGTGATCGAGAACATGTTCGGCATGAGCTTCGACAAGCCGCTGCGCCACATGCGCGAATACCTGCAGGTGCTGGCCCCGGCGGCCCGGGAAGGCTCGGTGTCCCACGACGGCGATGTGTATCAGGTGCACGCATCGATCGACGTGAAGGGGGCGCAGCCGTTCCCGATCCTGCTCGCCGCACTTGGCACGAAGATGCTGGAGCTGGCCGGCGAGCTGGCCGACGGCACGATCACGTGGATGACTGGTCCCGCCACGCTGCGCGACCACGTGGTGCCGACCATCACCGAGGCCTCCGAGGCCGCCGACCGCCCCGGTCCCCGGATCGTGGCCGCCCTGCCCATGTGCGTGACCGATGACGTGGACACCGCTCGTGAGCGGGCGGCAACCGTGTTCAAGATCTACGGACAGCTGCCGAGCTACCGGGCGATGCTGGATCGCGAGGGAGCCGACGGGCCTGCCGACGTCGCCGTCATCGGCTCCGAGAACGAGGTGGTCGAGCGCATCTCGGCCCTGGCAGGTCTCGGCGTCACCGACTTCGCCCTCGTGGAGTTCTCGTCGAAGGGTGACGACGCCGAGCGCACCCGCCAGGCGATGAACATGCTCCTCGCGCGCTGACCACCCCGTCGCCCGGTGCCGGTCAACTCACCGGCGTAGCTTGGAGGTCCTTGACGGCCTGGGTCGTGAGGCATTGCCCCCCGATCCCCCAGTCGCCGCTCTCAACCTCTTCGAGGGCAACCCACGTCACCTGACGCATGGCCTCACCCTCGATGCTCACCATCGTGTCGGTGAGCCTGGTGATCATCTCCTGCTTCTCCTCGGAGCTGAAGACTCCCTTGATGATCTTGACGTTGACGAATGGCATCTCATGTCTCCCTTGTGTTGTCGGATGGACACCTGAAGCGTGCGCCTTGGCGCATGCAGCGACCTTGCCGCCGGCTTGCGACGTTCGTGTGAAGGCGGAAGGTCTGTCGCTCGTTCGCCGTCGATCGGCAATGCTTTGGCGCGATGACGATCCTCGTGCGGGTCCTCGGATCGCTTTCGGTCGAACGGTCGGGCGTTCCCGTCGTGCTGGGCGGATCGAAGCCGCGTCTGCTGGTCGCACTCCTGGTTGCACACGTCGGCAAGGTGCTGACGGCAGATCGCCTGTGCGACGCGCTGTGGGGCGACGAGCCGCCGCCCACGGCCGCTTCGAGCCTGCAGAGCCACGTGTCGAGACTGCGCAGCAAGCTGGGCCCGGAGATCACGATCGAGGCTCACGCTCGTGGTTACCGACTCCTCGCGCCCATCGAGGCCATCGATGCGACGCGATTCGCCCGCGCCGTGGACATTGCCACCGAAAACGCTGACTCTCCGTCGGCGCTCGAGACGCTCCGTGAGACGCTCTCGTGGTGGAACGGTCCCGCGTTCGGCGAGTTCGGCACGCACGAATACATCCACGCTGAGGCGGTGCGGCTGGACGAGTTGCGTCTTGCAGCGACGGAGCGGCTGATCGAGGCACGGCTCGACTCCGGCGGAGATGAAACACTGATCGGTGACCTCGGGGCGTTGGTCGTGCTGCATCCCCTGCGCGAACGACTGTGGCGTCAGCTCATGTTGGCTCTCTACCGGGCTGGACGTCAGACCGAAGCGCTGCGCCGTGGCGCCGAGCTGTCGGCTTTCCTTCGCGAGAACATGGGCCTCGATCCTCCCGAGCTCGTCCGTGACCTGGAGCGGCGCATCCTCGAGGACGATCCGAGCCTTCATCTCGTGACAAGACCGTCGTCGCAGCCCGTCGACGCATTGGTCGATGCGCCGACGCGCCTCATCGGTCGAGACCACGATCTCGCTCTCGTGAGCTCGCTGATGAGAAACGCCAGGCTGGTCACGCTCGTCGGACCGGGTGGTGTCGGCAAGACGAGGATCGCCCGTCGCATCGCCGTGCTGGAGTCAGAGAGCGGTGAAGCGGTGACGATGGTGGACCTCGCAGTGCTACGAGACCCGGCGTCCGTGCCGGCGGCCGTCGCCACCGCCCTTCATGTGCAGCCGCGCCAGCAGGGGAGTGTCGAGGAGACGCTCGAGGTCGTGCTCGGGGAGCGACGGATCCTTGTGGTGTTGGACAACTGCGAGCACGTGATCGAGGCCGCTGCGGCGCTCGCCTCTCGATTGACCTCGGCATGCCGGGCGTTCAGGATCATCGCCACGTCGCGCGAGCCGTTGGGCGTTCCCGGCGAGGCGGTGTACTCGGTGAAGCCGCTCGAGACAGGCGACGCCTCAGATGTGACGGACACGGGTTTGCCACCTGCGGTGCAGTTGTTCTGCGAAAGGGCTGCGGCCGCCAGGCCCGGTTTCACCGCCACTGCGGCGGAGCTACCGGTGATCGCCCAACTCTGCCGCCGTCTCGATGGATTGCCGCTCGCCATCGAGCTCGCTGCAGTGCGGATGCGCTCTCTCCCTCCGCGGACGATCATCGAACGCCTCGAGAAGGGCTCCGGCCTGCTGGATGCGGGTCCGCGCCACCCCGAACAACGGCATCGGAACCTCGAGCGGCTCGTCGCCTGGTCGTTCGACCTGCTGCCCGCACAGGAACAGCTGCTGTTCGCCCGTTTGTCCGTGTTTGCCGGCACGTTCGACCTGACCGCTGTTGACGGTGTCTGCATCGACACTGGCGATTCGTTGTTCTCCCTCGTCGACAAGTCGATGGTGCAGGTGACGGACTACAACGAGCCGAGATACCAATTGCTCGAGACACTGCGTCAATACGGAAGCGCCGCGCTGGAGGGATCGGCCGACGCCAAACGCACCGCTGACCGCCATCTGACGTGGTTCTCCCGTCTGGCGCAGCAGGCGGGTGACGGCATGTCCGGTGAGTCCGAACGACGATGGAGTGACCGCATCGATCGCGACTTCGCCAATCTGCGCGCCGCACACGCGCACGCCGTTGCCTCAGGCAACGTCGGCGCTGCGCTGGGGCTCGTCGCCGCTGTTCGCGAGTACGGATTTCGGCGGATCAGCTACGAGATCTCCTCGTGGTCACAGATCGCCTGCGACATGCCTGGTGCGTCCACGCATGAGAGCTATCCGGTGGCGTTGGCCACCGTCGCCTATGGCCATTACGTTCGAGGCGACCTGGAAGGAGCGGTCGCTTCCGGGCGGGAGGCTGTCGCTGCGGCAGATCGGCTCGGCGCCAGCACCAACGGTCTCGCCGAACGCGCCCTCGGCAACACCTACTTCTACCTTGGTCAGACCGACGAGGCGCTGCGATGGATGGACCGCATGGTCGAGGCAGCGGAGACCAGCGGATCGGATGCTCAAAAGGCGCACGCGTACTACATGCGTTCCGTCGCCGAGACGAGCGTCGGCGATCCGGACGGAGGCGGGCTGCTGGCACAGCGATCGCAGCGAGCCGCTCTGGCGTGCATGTCGCCCACGGCGTTGGCGCAGGCGTCGTACGCCCTCGGCCTGGCATTGGAGTCGACTGATCTCGCGGCAAGCCAGGCATACCTGCTGGCTTCGGCTGAGCACGCAGCCGCTGCGGCGAATCGATGGGTGGAGGCGTTCGCACGAACCGAGGTGTGGTGGCTGCAGGCTCGGATCGGGAACGTCGCCGACGCCCTGAAGGGCTTCGAGGACGTGATCGAGACGTGGTACCGAGGAGGCGACTGGGCAAACCAGTGGTTGTCGGTGCGGCACCTGTTCGGGATTCTTCAGCAAGTTGGCGATCACGAGGCTGCTGCGGTGTTGCACGGCGGGCTGACGGCTGCCGGCGCCGCAGCGGCGTTGCCGTTCGAGCCGGCTGATGCCGCCCGGCTGGAGGCCGCGGTCGAGATGCTTCGCCTGCAACTCGGCGATGAGGACTTCAGCAGGGCCTTCAGTCGTGGAGCGGCGATGTCGGACCATGCCTTCGTGAGCTATGTGCTCGACCACATTCGAGCACGCGCACAGGTGCATACTGAGTATTGACTTACGTCTACTGGGTATGCATACTGGGTAGCTATGGCCGTTCGGGAAGGTTTGCTGGCGCTGCTGAGCGACGGCTCGCGCTACGGCTACCAGCTCAAGACGGGGTTCGAGTCGGCAACGGGCGGCGTGTGGCCGCTCAACGTCGGTCAGGTGTACACGACGCTCGAGCGACTGGAACGTGACGGCCTGGTGACGATGCTCGACGCCGCTGGGCAGAAGTCGTACGAGATCACCGCCGCCGGGCGCGAGGCGCTCGGTGACTGGTGGCAGGCGGTCCCATTGGAGGATCCGCCGCCTCGCGACGAGCTGATGCTGAAGGTGCTGATGGCGATCGAGCACGGCCCCCAGCACGCCCTCGAGGTGCTCACCCGTCAACGCACCGCGCTGATCACGTTGCTCTCTCAGCGCCGGCGCCAGGCGCACCGACGGGTGGCGTCGAGCCCCTCGTCAGATGCACAGGCGCTGTCGGCCCAGCTCGTCGCCGACGCCCTCGCCGTGCGCGCCGAAGCCGATCTCCGTTGGCTCGATCTGTGCGAATCGCGGATCCTCGCCGCGTCCCCCAACCGAAAGGTGGTTCGATGAACCAGACACCGCTCCTCGAATTCGTTGATGTGGTCAAGTCGTACGGCCACGGTCAGTCCGAGGTGTTCGCCCTGCGCAGCGTCTCGTTGAGCGTCGATCCCGGCGAGATCGTCGCCGTGATGGGACCCTCAGGATGCGGCAAGTCGACGCTGCTGCACCTCGCCGGTGCGCTGGAGATGCCGTCGGCGGGCAGGGTCCTGGTCGACGGCGACGACCTCAGCGACCTCGGGTTGGCCGATCAGGCCACGCTGCGACGCCGCGACGTCGGCTACGTGTTCCAGCGACTGAACCTCGTGCCGTCACTTACGGCAGTGGAGAACGTGATGCTGCCGCTGGAGCTGGATGGTGTCGGGTCGCGTGCGGCCCGTGCGGCGGCGATCGAGGTGATGAACACCGTCGGGCTGTACCAGCACCTCGATCGCTACCCCGACGACTTCAGCGGCGGGCAGCAGCAACGCATCGCCATCGCCAGGGCGATCGTCGGGGAGCGGCGGCTGTTGCTGGCCGACGAACCCACCGGTTCGCTCGACACCGTGAACAGCGACCAGGTCGTCGAGATGCTCGCCGATCTGCCCGGCCAGTACGGGACGGCCGTCGTGCTCGTGACCCACGAGCCGCGCTTCGCCTCGTACGCCGACCGCATCGTCTTCCTGCGAGACGGCCTGATCGTCGACACCGCGTCCCCTGCGGCGCGGACGGTGCCGTCACCAGAGCCCGAGTCGTTGGTCGGGACCCAACGATGATCGGCGGCGGTTTGGCACCAGCGCGCTGGCGCCTGGCGCTGCGGTTCGCGAGGCGCGAGGTTCAGCGCCGGCCCGGCCGCACCGTGCTCGTGGCGCTGCTGATCGCGGTGCCGATCATGGGCATGACGCTCGGCAGCGTCTATGCCCACACCGTCGATGACAGCGCCGGTTGGGAGTTCCAGGTGCGCTACGGCGCGGGGGTCGACATAGCTGCACAGGGTCCCGTTTCAGGAGCCACCTCCGCCGAGCTCAGAGGCATCGAAAAGGTGCTGCCAGCAGACGCCACAGTGACCAGGGTGATCGGCGTTCTAAACGTCCCCATCCGCCAGCAGCGCGGTGACACCCTGACAGCGACAATGCTGCAGTTCGATGGTGCTCCCGGCAACGGTGCCGAGCCGATCGGGCTGGAGCCTGCTGAGCTTCCCCGAGGAAACGAGGTGTGGGTGTCTCGACACCTGCTCGACGAGCTCGACCTCGACGTCGGGGACACGCTGTCGCTGCGGTACCCGCGCGGATCGTGGACGATCTCAGGTACTGGCACGCCAAACATTGATCACCGGGAAAATCTCATCGTGTTCGCCGAGTTCCCGCTGCGGCAGTTCCGCGAGGAGTACCTCGGCCGGACGACGGTCATCGACCTGCCAGGGTCCGAGCGCCAGGAACGTCAGCAGCTCGCAGACACGATCCAACGGCGATACCAGAACGTCTACCCGGAGACCGCCGAGGACAACATCGCCAGCGGTGGATTCGGACCGGAGACATCTTTGCTGGCGTGGGGATGGGTGGCAGGGATCATCGCTCTCGCCGCGGTCGGCATAGTGATCTCGGCGGCGTTCGCCACGAGCGCCAGGCGCCAACTGGTGATGGTCGGCCAGCTCTCGGCGAATGGCGCCCCGCAGCGCTTGATTGGGCGCGCCCTCGGCCTGCAAGGGTTCTGGACCGGGCTCGCCGGTGTCGCTCTGGGCATGACGGGAGCCGTGCTGATCGGCGTGTTCGGTCGGTCGACGATTGAGCGGGTGAACGCGGCAGATCTTCCGGCGTTCCAGTACGTGGCGCGCGACCTGGTCGTCATCGCCCTGACCGGCATCGCCGCAGCAGTCGTCGCCGCGTATGTACCGGCGCGGTCAGCGGCCAAGGTGCCGACGCTTACGGCGCTGGCTGGCCGGCGCCCGCTCGGCAAGGTGCCGGTGCGTCTGGTTCCGATCGGCGTCGTGGTCTTCGGCTTCGGGGTGTTGCTGCTGGTGCTCGCAGCCGGCAGCGAGGGCGGCGACATCGCGGCGGCTGCCGGTGTGCTCGGAGGAGTGATGGTCATGGCAGGCATGTGCTGCTGCTCGCCGCTCGCCATCGACGCCATGAGCCGCCTTGCCGCCCGTGCCGGCCGGTCGTGGCGCTTCTCCGGTCGCAGCCTCGGGCGCACCAGGGCGCGCAGCGCTGCAATCGTCACAGCGATCGGCGTGACCGGCGCCCTCGCCACGGCCGGCTCGTCGCTGGCGCTCTCGGCGGCCGAGGAGGAGGATCGAGCGTTCTCGTATCCAGACGACGCGGTGGTCGTCGTGCCGATGGACGAGGACGGGTACATGTTCGAGGAGGGGGCCAACCCGCCGGCGAGGAGTTCGGTCGAGATCCCGGCCGACCTGCGCCAGGGAGTGGTCGACGTGTTGCCAGGCGCTTCGTGGAGCGTCCGGCGCGAGGCTACGTTCGACTCCAGAAGCCCCGAAGAGGACTTCGGGTACGCCGAGGATGAGCTCGGGATCCTCGCCTACGACACCATCGTGATCGGCGACGAGGCGATGCAGGACCTGTATGAGCTCTCCAAGACGGATCGGCAGGCGCTCGGCCGCGCCGGTGCGTTGGCGCTGCAGTGGTACAGCTTCGGCTCCGAGCCGGTTCCCGCCGAGGTCGGTGTCGTGCTGGCGGCGGCGGGCAAACCGATCCGGACCGAGGCGGCGACACGGGAGTATCTGCAGGAGATGGTGATGGATGCTGAGGGCGGCCTGCAGGAGCCCAAGTATGGCGTCGTCACCGGACGCGACACGTTGATGATCACCGAAGACCTCGCCAACTCGTTGGGTCTCGACATCGTCGAGCGCGGCGCCATCGTGCGCACCGGCGACTCGATCACCGCCGGTCAGCAGCGGCAGCTCGACGAGGTGCCGGTCAGCGAGATGGAGGGCGGGACACCTCTCCGATTGGTCTACCGCGACGTTCCCCGAGAACAGACCATCGAGGGTTGGTCGCTGGC
>JACDHN010000412.1 GCA_013821025.1 Acidimicrobiia bacterium
CACCCCGTTCACGTGGCCGGTGCGATCTGTGGACTTCCTTCGACCTGTTGCGGGAGCCGCGGGAGTCCTGCAGGACATCGGCACGCATTGCCTCGACCTTCTGACGTGGTGGCTGGGGTCGCCGTCGACCATCTCCTATGAGGATGATGCGATGGGTGGCGTCGAGGCGAACTGCCGGATCGAGCTCATGTTCGGGGACGTCCCGGCCACGGTGCGGCTGAGCCGTGACTGGGCTCGGCCAAACCGGTACGTCATCACCGGCCGTGACGGATGGGTCGCCTGGACGGTGAACGAGACGAACCATTTCGACTATGGAATCAGCGGCACGGGCTACGCCGGCGACCTCACTCTGCACGAGGCATCCGTGGGCGTGCGGCGCCCCACTCTTGGTGCGGTCGCCGGCGAGTTCGACGAGGCGTTCGCCAATCAGGTCCGGGTCCTGGTCGATCCGGCGAGCGACGCCCGCGAACGTGTTCCCGGGGCCGACGCGCTCACGACGTTGGGTCTCATCGACCGCTGCTACGCGTCGCGACGTCAGATGCCGATGCCCTGGATGGTGCCCGCATGGAGGGCTGCGACGTGACGAGTGGTCCCATCGCGGTCTTGGGTGCTGGCGGCTTCATCGGCAATCGCGTGGTCGAGATGCTCCATCTCGACGGCGCCCCAGTGATCCCGATCGTTCGCCAACCATCGAGCCTCGTCCTGCCCGGCCGATTCGACCTGCCCGCGCGCATCGCGAATGCATTCGACGAGAACGCGCTGACGGAGGCGTTCGCCGGATGCGACACCGCCGTCATCGCGATCGCGGGTGATCCCCGGACCCTCGTCGGCTCCGTCACTCCTGTCTACCGAGCGGCCGACTCAGCAGGCGTCCGACGCCTCGTGCACCTGAGCACCGCCTCGGTCCACGGTCAGGCCCCACTCACCGGTACGGACGAGACGACGCCCCTCTCGGATCGCCAGCAGATCCCGTACAACAACGCCAAGGTGCGAGCCGAACGCCAATTGCTGCGATGTGGCGAGAGCGGCTCGGTCGAGACCGTCCTGCTGAGGCCGGGCATCGTCTACGGCCCCCGCTCGAACTGGACGGGTGGTCTGGCGGACGAGATGCTGGCCGGAGCGGCGTCCCTCGTCGAGGGTGGGCGCGGCATCTGCAACGGCATCTACGTCGACAACGTGGTCCACGCGATCCGCCTTGCGCTGACGGCTCCGGGTGTCGATCGGCAGGCGTACCTGATCGGGGACGCCGAGACGATCACCTGGCGCGATCTGTACGGGCCGATCGCCGCAGGGCTCGGCATCGATCTCGATCTCCTGCCGACGACCTCCGCCTCGGCCGTCTCTCGACGGGTACCGATGGTTGACAGAGTGCGTGGGTCGGCAGCGTTCAGGCTCGTGCCCGCGCCCGTACGAGCCGGGATGAAGGCTGCATACCGAACGCACCGAGACGCGAGGCAGAAGGTGCCTTCCGGTTCTGCCGTGCCCACCGTGACGCTCGAGAAGGCGTTGCTGCACACGTGCGCGTACAAGCTGCCGTGGTCGAAGGCGCGACAGGATCTCGGCTACCAGCCCCTGGTGTCCTTCGCCGACGGCTGCCGGCGATCCGTTGCGTGGCTCGACTTCGCCGGATATCCGGTGCACGGTGGGTCCGCCGCATGACCAGTGCCCCGCCGCGGCCGGGCAGCGTCGCACTGATCATCGCAACGTACGATCACGCCCACTTCCTGGAGTCGGCCGTCCGCAGCGCCATTGCGCAGACAGTCGCTGCGGACGAGATCATCGTCGTCGACGACGGGTCGAACGATGACCCGGAAGACGTCACGGAGAGGTTTCCGCAGGTCCGCTTGATCCGCCAACAAAACGCCGGGCTGGCCGCCGCGCGCAACACGGGTTGGCGCGCGACCTCGAGCGAGTTCGTCGTCTTCCTCGACGCCGACGACCGGCTGCTGCCCGACGCGCTCCGCCTCAATATGGGGCGCCTCGCGGAGCACCCAGCCGCAGGCTTCGCCTATGGCAGCTACATCGATGTCGATGCGGACACCGGTCTGCGAGAGCTCGCTGAGTTCCGGCCGGCTGTGGAGGGCTACGCGGCCTTCTTGCGGGAGAACCCGATCGGGATGCACGGGACAGTGATGTATCGGCGGGCATGTCTCGACGAGGTGGGCGGCTTCGAGGCGGGGCTTCCAGCGTGCGAGGACTACGACCTCTACCTGAGGTTGGCGCACCGTTCACCGCCGTTGCACGGACCCGAGCCGCTCGCCGAGTACTGGCACCACCGGGGCAACATGTCGCGCAACTCAGCGCTGATGCTGCGTTGCTCGTTGATGGTTCTCGGTCGGCACGAGGATGAGGCTCGACGCCAGTGCCTTCTCGCCGCCTATCGAGACGGTGTCCTCGGCTGGAAGCGTCACTATGTCGCGGTGTGGTGCATCGACCTCTTGCGGGCGGTCCGCGCCAAGACGTTCGACACGTCGCTCGTCCGTCAAGGGATCTCGCTGGCATGCCACGCCCCCCTGACGGTGATGCGAGCGCCGTTCTACGGCGTGCGTCGAGCGATGCGGAAGCTGTGTGGC